>JBJHDE010000170.1:8195-9666 GCA_050486385.1 Planctomycetales bacterium
CCAGCACCGCCGAAGCCGTCAGCACCAGCATCAACAACACGCCCGCCAGGGCCAAACGTCCAAGAGCACTCACGATGCGAAGTCCTTTCGTCAGGTCCAACGACCCACGATCCGTGGGGTGCGGGTTGCTTGAGTCATTCGGGGTTGGGGGCCATCGTGGGCCAGCGGTGGGTCTCACATACGCCGGCGTGGTTCAGCGCCCGGCGTTCGCTTCCGAGAGATAACGCTGGGCGGTGGCCGCGGCGGTCGGAAAGTCGGCGTAGTCGCGGACAATCTCGCGAAACACCTGCTCGGCCTGGGCCGACTGGCCGTGGCTCTGCAGGGCCACCCCAGCGGCCAGCAAGGCGTCGACCGCCAACCGCCGCTGGTCGCCAAACAGAATCGCGACGCGCATCCAGCACAAGGCCGCTTGTTCGTGATTTTGGTGAATGCTCCAGGCTCGGCCCAACAACCACCAACCGCCCGCCTGGATGTCGCTGGGAGCCTGTTCGATACGGCGTTGCCAGGCGACCAGGTCAGCGGCGCCCAGCTCGTGCAGGGTCAATCGCTTGAGCTGCCACTGGGCGAGCAGGGCCAGTTCGGGGTGATCGCCCTCGGCCAGCGATTCCAGCGTGAACCGCACTCGCCCGCGCTGTCCACCGGCGGTCATCAAGTGGCTGGCGGCAATCAGCCGTTCGACCGGGGCGGCCCGTTCGCTAAGCCACCCGGCGAGCTTGGCCTCCAGCCGGCCCGAGGGTTCCTGTCCGGTCCAGTCCAGCGGAATCACGCCCAATTCTCGCAAGCGAGGCTCGGCCCGAAACAGGCTCACAAAGCGATCGATGGCGTCCGCCGTGCGGCCCAGGTTCACCAGACACCGCACCTGGGCGGCCGCCAACCGCGGCTGCATCCACGCCCGAGTTTCCTCGGCCAGGGCCTCGTCGTAGGCTCGCAAGGCCGCGTTGTAGTCGTGGGCCTGTTCAAGCTGTTCGGCCTGTTTGGCCCGCGCGGACAATCGCGGGCGGACCTCGACGATCCGCTCGGCGGGAAACTCGCTCTCGCGCCCTAAGGGATTGGTCAGCCGCACGGCATCGCGATTCAGATGCGTAATGATGCCGGTCACCGTGGTGGTGCCCCGGCCGTCGCGGCCGCCCAACACCACCACGTCGCTGGCTTCCTCGGCCAGTGTCATCAGGGGCAGCAGCACCACGGCCAGCCCCAGCAGGCCGCCAGCGAGACAAGCCCGCCTCGGCCAACTTCGGGGCAGTGCGTTCGGGCGTTCAGCGGAGCCGTCGGGCATCGATGTATTGATAGCGACCGCCATTCTCTTGAGCGAGGCGGCGAAAGCGGTTCGGCCCGGCGGGCTCGGGACCGTCGCCAATGTGAATCACGTGGATGGCCTTCTCGCCCGCGTTCCGCCGTCGCACCAGGTCGACCGCGGCGTCGTCGATGTCCCACTCCGGATGCAGGCCCCCGGGGTTGGAACTCTCGGCAT
>JBJHDE010000171.1:0-9662 GCA_050486385.1 Planctomycetales bacterium
GGATCACCCCGCGGGGTTGCACCAGCGTATCGGCCCAGCAGGCCACAAGAATGGCGGGAACAAACACCGCCGACAGCAGTAGCCGCCAGCTCAGCATGGCGGCTACCTCTCCAGTCCTCCGAACCGTCGGACCCGGCCCGCGTAATCGCGGAGGGCGGCGTGCAGTTCGGGCACACGAAACTCGGGCCAGCAGCGATCAGTGACCCACAGCTCGGCGTAACTCGCCTGCCACAGCAGGAAGTTGCTCAACCGCATTTCACCGGCCGTGCGGATCATCAGGTCGGGGTCGGGATGCCCGGCGGTATCCAGATGGTCGGCAAACACCGCTTCGTCAATGTCTTCGGGACGCACGGCCCCGGCCTGCACCCGCTGGGCCAGCCGTTGGGTCGCCCGCACGATTTCCTGGCGAGCCCCGTAGTTGATGGCCAGGGCCAGCCGCAGGCCGGTGTTGTTGGCCGTCAGCCGCATCGACTCGTCGATTTCGGCCACCGCCGAGGCGGGCAGCCCCTCCCGCGAGCCAATCGTCACCAGACGGATGCCCTGCCGCACAAGCTGCGGTCGCTGCTGAATCAGGTACTGTTCCAGCAACTGCATCAGGAACTCCAGCTCCCGCGCTGGCCGTTTCCAGTTTTCGCTGCTCAGGCAGTACAGGGTGAGTTGCTCGATCCCCAGTCGCACGCACTCTTCCACGACGCACTCGACGCTGTCGGCCCCCCGACGGTGGCCTTCGATGCGTTCAAGCCCCTGCCGCTGAGCCCACCGCCCGTTGCCATCCATAATGATGGCGATATGCCGCGGGAGATTCTCTCCGGGCGGGACGGAATCGGCCGAGCTGGCGCGATGCGGGGCCAAGTCAGAAGCGGCCACGGCAAAGGGGGGCAAACGGGGAAATGGCTGACGAACGCCGAGGATTGTGACCCGAGCCGCACGCCACGGCAAGGGGCCCTGCATAGCGGTGGGCTCTGGATGACCACCGGATAAGGGGGCCCTGAAGGCCGGAGCATGACTCAACGCCGATGCACCACCCGAGGCGGCGGCACATCTTGAAAGCGATAGAAGCGGTTGGCCATGAGCGCTTCGATAAACAGCACCACCACCAAGGCGACCATCAGCCAGGGAAACAGTTCAAACCCCACGCGGCCAGTCGACTGAGCCCGCTCGATATCGGTGCGGTCGGCCGCCAACTGAAAGGGATAGTCGCCAAAGGCCTCCGCCAGGAGTTCGGGCGAGGCCCGCCGCAATTCGGTGGCCGTGCGAGGGTAATTCGTGCTGAACGCCAAGACGATTGGCCCATCGTCAGAGCGCCCCCGCAGCCGGTAGTTGCCCACCTGCTGGGTCTCGGCAAAGGTCAGACGGCGGCTGCCGGGAATCGACGTGGCGGTGACGGCCCCGCCATCGGGCAGGGTGACCGCGAAGTTGGTCTTGGGCAGCCCATCGGGCAACGGCAACGAGGCCGGTTGCCCGGGCCGATAGTTGAGTTGGCCATCCAGGCTGCCGGCCAGGTGCAGGGCCATCTGATCGGCCAACATAATGAACGGCCACTCCAAGACCAGCTCGTTCCAGGCCGTGGGGCTGTTGGGCGAATCGCCCACGCTGGTGGTAAACAGCAGCGTCTTGCCCTGCCCGACGGGAAAGTCAATCAGCGCGGCATCGTCGGTCTGATAGTTCATCACCCGCTGCGCCCCGGGCTTGAGCCGCGTGACCTGCCAGAAGCGATACACCGGCAGCAACTCCCAGGGCACGCCTTCGCGCAACGAGGCAAAGCGGGCCAGAATCGGGTGTCCCTGACCGGCGGGATTCAGAAAGAATTCGCCCTCGCCCGACCAGGCCTCTTGCAGCAGCTCGGCCGGCAGCACCCGCTGCGGACCGGGCTCGTTGAAGTGCTCGGGGTTGGTCCGCGCGCCGGCCCCCAGAAACACGCCCAGGCCGCCACCTTGGGAGACAAAGCGATGCAGCTTGTCCCAGGTATCGGCCGGCAGTGGGGCTGGCGGATCGACCAACCCGACGATGGAGTAGGTCCCGGTCAACGGGGTCTCCAACAGCCCGGCGTAGTCCACCTGCCGCACGTCGTAGCGTGCCCGACCACGGGCCCGCCACGACTCGGGCGCCAAGGCCTGAGCCAGGTAGCTTGTCGAATCCGTGTCGGGGCCGACCAGCAGGACCTTCCAGGCGGGGCGGACTTCGGCGGTGAAGTACCGCACGTCATCCAGGGCCAAACCGTCGTCGCCGACCAGGCGGACTTCGCCCTGGTGCCAACCTTCGGGCAGACCCGTCAGGTCGAACTCCACCGGCTGGGCCCCGTCGGCGGGCAGGTCGACCTGAATCGTCTGCCGTTCTTCCATGGCCCCCGACTCGCCACGGGTCAACAGTGTGACCGCGCGACTGTCGGCGGGTCCCTCGCGCCAGATCTCGGTCCGCAACCGCAGCGGCGAGTTCCGGCTGACGACATCGGCCGACAGCCGCAAGTCGCCCACGGCCACGTTGCGGGGCTCGTCCACGCCGACGTCAATCACGTACACGCCCACGTCGCCCATCTGCTGCAATCGCCCGCGAACCCGTTCAAAGGCGGCGGCCGTCCAGGCCTGCTCGGTGCGATCGGTGAGGATGTACAGCTCTTTGCGCATCTCGGGCTTTTGGGTCAGCAGGTCCAGGGCCTGCTCGACCATCGAGGGCATCGGATAGGGATTGCCCACGGTCTCCAGTCGGTCGAGTCGCTGCTGGGCCTGGCGTGCCGAAAACTCAAAGCGTTTGAGCAACAGCGCGCTATCCATGACCGAGACCTGACTGTCGGCAGGAAGCTGACCAATCAACCAGCCGCCCAGTTCCCGGGCTTTCTCCAGGCGGGTGGCGTTCTCGTGCCGATAGCCCATCCTGGGCGACGTATCCACGACCATCACCGCCGCCACGGGTTCCTGTTGATCGACCAAGGCCCCGGGCGTGGCGGCCATCCGCGGCCGAGCCAACGCAAACACGAACAATGCCAGCAACAGCACCCGCAACAGCAGCAGCAGCCATTGCCGCAATCGCAGGCGGCGGCGATTGGCCTGGTGATGGTTCTTGAGGAACTGGATTGCGGGAAACACAAAATGCCGGGGCCGTTGCCGCATAATCAGGTGCAGCACGATCGGCACCGCGATCAGGGCGAGTCCCCCCAGCAACATGGGATTAAAAAACCAACTCATCGGCCATCCAGGGTCGTAGCGCCAGCCCGCGCGGGTGCCGGCGGAGTCCGTCAAAATCGGTGACGCCGCTGCAGCAGGTATTCGATCAGCGCCCGGTCAAACGAGTCGGCCGTGTTGAGGGGCACATAATCGATGCGGCTCTTCGCGCACTCGCGGGCCAGCCAGCGGGTGTAATTGTCCTTCTCTTCAAGATAGCTCGCCCGCACGAAATCGGCATCCACCACCAGGCGTTCGCCGGTTTCGGGTTCTTCCAGTTCCACCATTCCCCGGAAGGGAAAGGCGTGCTCGGCGGCGTCGATCACGTGGAACAGAATCACGTCGTGCCCCCGATGCCGAAGCTGCCGCAGGCTCCGCAGCAACGCGTCGTTGTCTTCCAGCAGCAGGTCGCTGAAAATCATCAGCAGGCTGCGATGTTTAAGCATCGCGGCCACCCGGGTCAGGCACTCGGCGGTGTGGCTGCGTTGCTGGGGTTTCAGTCCGGCCAGCAGACTTAACAGTTGGGCCAGTTGCGAGCGTTTGCTCTTGGCCGGTAGAAACTGGCGAATCGTCTCGTCGAAGGCAATCAGGCCCACGGGATCCTGCTGGCGGATCATCAAATACACCAAGGCCGCCGCCGTGCAGATGCTGTATTCAAACTTTGACAGCCGCTCGTTGGCCGGGTACTTGCTTTTGGTCTCGCCCAGCGAAACGCCTTCGGGAATGGCAAAGTCCATCGAGCCCGACATATCCATGACCACAAAGCCGGTCATGTTGGTCTCGGCTTCGTACTTCTTGATGTAGTACTTGTCGGTCTTGGCGTAGATCAGCCAGTCCAGATCCTTGGGATCGTCGCCGGCCACATACTTGCGATGTTCGCTGAACTCGACGCTGAATCCGTGAAACGGACTGTGATGCAGGCCCTGCAAAAACCCCCGCACAATGAACTGCGCGCGAAGATCCAACCGCTTGATCTGGCGGACGACCTCGGGTCGCAAATACTTCTCCGCGGACTCCATGCCACTATCCAATCCTAACCAGAAGTGCGATCGCAAACGCCCGAGGGCCGGGCCTCATCGGCGCTTGTTCCAGTCATCGCGTTGTTGATCTCGACAAACGTTCTATTCATCCCAGCGCCACACCGCGAACCAGACGCCTGCCACGTGTGGCTTGCCCACCAGTGCGTGGCTACTGCTTCCCGCGAATGTTCTCCTGATCCCTGCGTAATACTGCAAACGAAATTCGTGGCACTGGTGGCTTGTCCACCAGTGTGTGGGTCAGTCGGACAGCGCCGCACATCTTGTCCCTGTTCGAAACGTTTCGCGGGCATCAGTTGAGTCATAGCTGGCGTTATTAAACACTGGTGGACAAGCCACCAGTGCCACAAATGACCTTCGCTGAGATTCGCAAGCCTCACAGGGCCACCCGTCGCGCATAGATCATCCATTCAATAATTAACAAGATCACGGCCCCGGCCAGCAGATACTTCCACAGCCCAAAGCGTACCCACTGGGTTTGATCCGCCGATTCCACTTGGGCCGTGCCCTGGAAGTCGGGCGTCACCTGGGCAATGCGACTCTCGCTCGCCGAAAACAGGTTGACCGCAAACGATTCGTCGGACTCGCTGCCCCACCGCACTTGATAAATCCCCAGCCGATCGGTCGCTGTAAAGGTGTAGTCCCCCGCGCCCCGACGGACAATCCGGTGCTCGGCCCCGGCGGGATCCACGACCACCACCGAGTCGTCGCCGGCGGGATTACGTAACGTCACGGTCTGGCCTGGCGGCAACGATTGCTCATCGCGACTCTGGGCGTCGCGGCCGAACTGATCGAATACGTTGAGCACGAACACCGCATAACTCAGGCGGATCGGCCAATCGGTGCCGTTGCGATCCTGGGCATCGGGGTACTTCAACGGAAAACCCAGCACCACATCGCGGAAGCTGCCCCGCGGCGCCGCCACCATCAACGCCCCTTGCTGCGAGTCCATCAACGACCGCGCGCCCGAGGGTCCGCGAAGCTGACCCCGCGCCCGCACAATCAACACGTCCTCGACCTGCATCAAGCCCAACAGCGGGTCGCTACGGTCGATGGCGATGATTCGCGGGCGTTCGATCTCGCCTTCGCTGGTCCACTCTTCGCCCGGCGGCAGACTGCCCAAGAACAGGGTATTGGCTTGGGGCATGTCTTCCGGCGCGCAACGATCAAAAATCACCAGGTCGAAAAAGCCGCCTCGGGCCTCCAACTCATACGAGGATGTCTCCAGGTACTCGGGCCGCTGGATGATGGCCTGGGTCATGGCCTGGGCCCCTTGGGTCGCCAAGGCGGTCTCCAGCGGTTCGTTGCCGGGAGTGACCAACAGGGTTCGTCCCCGACGCGGCGGGTTGAGCGTCAGGTAGGCCGTGTTGTCCAGGTCCAGGGCATCGTCAATCAACACCCGGGCCTCCAACACGCCGCGACCGGCCCCGACCAGGTCAAAGGCCTCGGCGGTGGCTCCGTTTTTGGGAATCGCAATCGCCTTGGCATCCAAGCGGCGTCCGCCAAACCACAACTCAAGCACGGCTTCCACGCGGCCGTCGGTATCGGCCGACTCGGACCCGGCGAAATGCCCGACGCGAACAAAGACCTGCTGTTCGTCGGGTCGCTGCTCGTTGCGGCCCACCGACAAAGCCGTGATCGCCACGTTGTCGGTCTCGGGCCGGCCGACCGGCACCATGCGAACCGTGACATCCTGCGGCAGGGCGGACTCGGGCGTGGGGAATTGGCCATCGGAAATCAAATAGGCCGTCACCGGAATAATCCGCGTGGCTTCTTCGGGATCGTCGACCGCATCGCCCACCCGGGTCATGCTGGCGGCGGCCAATTGCTGCCAGGCGGTCTCCAGCGAGGTGCCGCGATAGGTGGGCTCCAAGCGCTCCAGCCGGCGGAGCAATTCGCTGCGGTCGCTGGTCCAGCCTTGCACCAGCTCGGCGTCTTCGGCAAAGGCCAGGATCATGGCCTCGGCACCGGTTGGCAGGGCCTCGATCAATTGCCGGGCCCGGCCCCGCGCGATCTCGAAACGGGTCAAGCCATCTGGGGTGTCGGTGGCCTGCATACTGGCCGAGCGATCCAACAACACGGCGAAGCGCTGCCCGGCAAGCTGCTCGCCCTGCCAATACGGCCCGGTCAACGCAATCAGCGCCAGCAGCAACAGCAGCAACTGCAAAAACAGCAGCAGATTGCGTCGCAGCCGCTGCAACAAACTGTTGACGTGCAGGTCCTCGATACTCTTGCGCCACAAGAAGGTGCTGGGCACCTCGACCGGCTTCCGCTTGAGCTTGAGGAAGTACAGCAGCAGCACCAACGGCGGAACGGCCAGCACACTGGCCCAGGCCCACCAGGGCAACAGATTCTGAAACAGCACCTGGGTCATCGCAGCAACCCCCGACTCCGCAGGTAATTGGTCAGCAGGCCCTCCAGCGGGGCGTCGGTGCGGCAGGTCAAATAGGCCATGCCGCGGCGCGTGCAGAACTGCTGAACCTCGGCCAAAAAGGCCGCCACGGTCTGGCGATACCGTTCCAGGACCATCGGGTTGGCCGTAATCTCGGCCACATCGCCGTCCTCGCAGTCAATCAATCGCAGGTCGCCGTCCAGATCGGGCTCCAGATCCTCCGGCGCCAAGGTATGAATCACGTACACGTCCATGCCCCGGGCGGCCAACATCCGCAGACCCGCCTGGTAGCCTTCTTTCTCGAACAGGTCGCTCACCAACACGCAGATTCCCTTGCCAGGGTGGCGGACACAGAAATTCTTGATGCCCTCGGTCAGCGAAACCGTGCTGTCGCTGGCCTCGAGCCCGCCCGCCAATTCGAGCAGCCTCCACACACTGCCCCGTCCCCGCAGGCTGGGACTTCGCTGCTTGAGCGGCTGCTGCAAGGTCTCGACGACCACCCGATCCGAGTGGATCAGCCCCACGAATCCCAAGGCCGCCGCCACCTGACGGGCATAGGCCAGCTTGGTGGGTTCGCCAAAGTCCATCGAGCCGCTGGCATCCACCAAACAGTACAGGTGCAGGTCCTCCTCCTCCTGAAACAGCTTGATGAACAGCCGGTCGAGCCGGGCGTAGGTGTTCCAGTCGACAAACCGCAAGTCGTCGCCTGGCACATAGTTGCGGTAATCGGCGAACTCGACGCTCTGCCCCTTCCGCTTGCTGCGGCGCTCGCCCTTCATCCGGCCCTGCAACACTTTACGGCTGACCAGCTCCAGGCGTTCAAGCTGGGCCAGAAACTCGGGCGCCAGCAAGTCGGTCGCCGCGGTGTGTGCCATGGTCCCGCCGTCCCAAAGTAAGCCCGAAGTGTTCGCCTAGCCGCTGTCCTCCAATGTCCTTCCCCATGCCCAGGAACACAAGCCTTGGGGTCGCGAACCATCGCCGGCTCGTCCCAGGAACCGGCTCGAACGGCCAAACGCCACCCACTGAACAATTGTTTCACGTGAAACAATTCGTTTCAGGCCACATCGTCCGAGTGGGATAAACCCCATCTAATATACCAAAGATGACTCCCCTGCATGGTCAAATTCACCCCCTAAGCCCAAAAGCGGCCGGGTCCGGCGGGCGGGGGCTGATTGGGATCGGGCAGATGCCGCAAGGCGGCGACCAGCTTCCGCAGGGCCTCAATCAGGTCGCCGTAGCGTGCCTTCCGCCACCGACGAGGCACTTGGGCGACCAAGGCCAGCACCTGCTCGACACGCTGTTCCAGGACCTCTTCGCCACTCACCTCACATGCCAATTCCTCCAAGGCCTGGGTCAGCTCGTCGACCAGATCCTTGGGCAGCCCGACCTTTTGGTCGTACAGGTGTTCCACCCGGCTGGTGAGCCGATCGAGCACCTCCATCAACTCCAGCCGCGACATGGGGCCCGAGCCCAAAGGCGATTGCCTGGCGTCGTCCGCTTCTGACGGCGGCCCCATGGCCAAGGGCGCACCCATCACCGCGCTTGCCGGCATGTCGGCGTCGTCGGCATCCGGGGCTTCCCTGGGGTAGCTGGCCGGTGCCGCGAACAACCGCGCGGATCGGGGCGAAGGCGATTCAAGGATCGGGGCGGCACAGGCAATCTCGGGGCCGCTGGACGCCCAGCCATCGGGCAATTCGACGGGTTGGACCATCGGGTCGCATTCTCCACCCGGGTTGACCACCTCGCTGGTGTCCACCGCCACAAAGGCCGTGAATCGCGACAGCACCCCGGCGGCCAACGAGACCGCCACGGTCTGTTGATACAGCACGTCATCACCGAACCCCATGGCGTAGCGATCCTCCAACGCCCGCACCCGCCGCCGGCCCCAACTGGCCATCAGCGCCGGATGCTCGACCCGCCGCAAAGCGACCTCGGTCGACCACGGCTGGCCATTCGGCAACCGGGCCGAGACCTCGACCTTGGCGGCCTCGGGTTGCCCCCGCAATCGCCCAAACACCGCCAGCGGCAAGCCCTCGAACACAGCCGGCAGCCGCTCGGGCGATTGGCTGTCGGGCAGGATCGTGCCGGACGTTGCCTTGAGCACGACATCGCTGAGCACCGGCGTGGCGAGTTGGCGGTGAATGCGGTCCATGACCGCGTTGAGGTCGGCCTCGGTGTCCACGCTTTCAGTCGAGCCCCCGGTGGCATCGGCCAAGCGGTTGAGCAACCCGAAGTTGATCGCCCGATCAATCCCCAGGCAAAACATCCGCGGCAGCCGCGCGGTGGGCCCTTGGCTGAGGGTGGCCAGCACATGGTCTTCGCCTGACACCTGGCCATCGGTGATCAGCACCAGCACCTGCTCGACCGAGTCATCCCGCCGGCCACGCAAGGCCGCCAAGCCGGCGTCCAGGGCCGGCCCCAGCTCCGTGCCGCCCCGGGATTCCACCTGCCGCAACCAATCCACAATTCTGGTGCGTTCGGCAAAGCCGCCGGGTACCAGAGCGGGCCCGGTGGGCGGCGACTCGACCCAGTGATCAAAAGCCAGCACCGTCAGGGAGTCGGCCGGTCCCAGGCTCTCGATCATTCGCTCGACCGCCCGGCGAGCGGCGACCATCTTCCAACCGCCCATGCTGCCGCTGCGATCCAACAGAAACACAATCTCGCGCGACCGCGTTGGCCCCGTCACCCGCGGTGGCACAATGGTCACAGCAAACGTGCTGTCGCCGGAAGGGGCGGTGTCGTGATGCATCACGCCGCTGGCTTCCAGCGTGGTGCCGGTGACCGGAAATCGCAGCACGAAGTCGCGATTGAGCCGCTCGGCCGGTTGCAGCCGGACCCGCACATCGGGGCCTTCGACCAGGGCGATGACGTTGTGCAAAGCGCTCCGCAGCCCGGCGAGCGTGGCCTCGTGGGCGGCCTGATCGAGCACGACTTCCAGGCTCAATCGCACGGGATTGGGAAAACCCGGCAGCAGTACCTGCGGCGAGACACGGCTGGCATCGGGGACCAAGTCGGTATCATTCGACGTGCCTTGGCCGACCCCACGGCCATCCAGCGGCACGCCCGGTGTGTAAC
>JBJHDE010000172.1:0-9656 GCA_050486385.1 Planctomycetales bacterium
CGCCTCGACGGTGTTCACCCTCGACATCTACCGCAAATATCTCGATCCCACCGCCAGCGAGCGCAGGCAGGTGCTGGTCGGGCGGATCGCCACCGCCCTGGTGGCCGTGTTGGCCTGCATTTGGGCTCCGATCATCGCCAGCTTCGAGAGCATATTTCAGTACATCCAGGAGATCTGGGGCTTCATCTCGCCAGGCATCCTGGCGGTGTTTGTCGTGGGCCTGCTGGTTCCGCGGACGCCCGCCGTGGCCGCCAAGGCGGCGCTATTGCTGGGGCCGGTGCTGTACGCCTTTTTGCGAGTGCCCGGTTGGGTGCTGAGCGACCAGGCTCAGGGGCTGTGGGCCAGCTACTACAAGTTCTCCAGCATGTCGTTTCTGTATCACCTGGCGATGGTCTTCGGCGCGTTGGTCGTCCTGATGCTGGTCATCACCTTGGTGGCCCCCTTGAAGGAACCGCGGGTGTTGCCCACATCGCAGGTGAACATCACGCCCTGGCGGTACCAGTATCCGGTGGGCTTGGCCCTGATGGCCGCCACGGTGGCCCTGTACGTTTACTTCTGGTGAGCAACCATGACAGATTGCCAAGGGTGGATGGTGGCCGTGGCCTGCGGCTTGATGGCGGTGTGCAGTGGCCCGCTGCACAGCGCGACGCCCGGGGCCAAAACACCCGAGCGCCCGCACATCGTGGTGATCATGCTGGATGACCTGGGCTTTTCGGACCTGGGCTGCTACGGCGGCGAGGTCCGCACGCCCCACATTGATCAATTGGCGGCCCAGGGCCTGCGGTGGACCAGCTTCTACAACGCGGGCCGCTGCTGTCCGACCCGGGCCAGCTTGCTGACCGGCGTGTATCCCCATCAGGCGGGCCTGGGCCGCATGACCTTCGATGCCGGCCGGCCCGGCTATCGTGGCGAGCTGGCCCAAGCCACACCCACGGTGGCTGAGCGATTGGCCGAGGCCGGCTATCGCACGGCGATGGTGGGCAAGTGGCACGTCTCGCGGACCGATCCGCTGCCCAACCGGGCCGAGCAATTGCGTTGGCTCAACCATCAGGGATTTTTTGATCGCCCCTTCGCTCAGCCGCAGGCCCTGCCCGTGGCACGCGGCTTCGAGGAACACTACGGCGTGATCTGGGGCGTGGTCGATTTCTTTGATCCCTTCAGCCTGATCCACAATCACCAGCCGGTTCGCGAAGTCCCCGAGGACTTCTACATCACCAACGCCTTCAACGAACGGGCGGTCGAATTTGTCGAGAAGTACGCCACCGGCGGCGAACCGCTGTTCCTGTACATCGCGCACACCGCCCCACATTGGCCGCTGCACGCCTTGCCCGAGGACATCGCCAAGTACGAGGGCACCTTCGATGGCGGCTGGGACGCCATCCGCGAGGCCCGCTTCCGTCGCCAGCACGAGCTGGGCCTGTGGCCTGAGAACACCATCACCCTGCCACCGCGGCAACGGCCCCAAAGGCAGTGGCAAGACGAACCCCATCCGGCCTGGGAGTCGCGGGCGATGGCCGTGCATGCCGCGATGGTCGATCGCGTTGACCAGGGCGTGGGCCGCTTGGTGGCCAAACTCCGCGAGTTGGGCCAACTCGACAACACGCTGATTCTCGTGCTCAGCGACAACGGCGCCAGCCCCGAGCGACTGGCCCAACCAGGTTTCGATCGCAACAGCCAGACCCGCGATGGTCGGCAAGTCCACTACCCTGGCAATCAGCCCGATCCGGCGCGGCCGCCGGGCGATCAAACCACCTACGCTGGCATCGGCCCCTTGTGGGCCAGCACGGCCAACACGCCGTTTCGCTATTGGAAGGCCCAGCAGTACGAAGGCGGCATCGCCACTCCGTTGGTGATGCATTGGCCCAACGGTCTGCGGCTCGCCCCGGGCAGCGTCACGGGGCGGGTCGGTCATGTGATCGACCTGCTGCCCACCTGCCTGGACCTGGCCGGTCTGCCCCGTGATCGGCCGAACGCGGCCATACCAATCGAGGGCCAGAGCCTGCTGCCGGTCCTGCGTGACGAACCCGTCGAGCCCCGCACGCTGTACTTCGAGCACTTCCACGCCCGAGCCATCCGGCAGGGCGATTGGAAGCTGGTGGCTCACTCCGATCGGCCCCATCAATGGGAACTCTACGACTTAGCCCACGACCGGGCCGAGCACCACAACGTGGCCGAGCGGCATCCCGAACTCGTGGAGCGGTTGGCCGCAGCATGGCAAACCTGGGCCGAGCGGGCCCAGGTGCTGCCCCGGCCATGACACCCCCTGCCTTACGGTTTTGGCGGCTCGCCAACGGTGGAGGACGATCAAATCCGCCCATCCACTTGTGGGCCTGGGCAAACTGGCCAGCTTGGGGGAATTCGCCCGGCGGATCTTTTTTCGCGTTGACTGAGTAGACCGGTCGGTCTATACCGACATGGCTCGCAAATCATTAGGCAGCAAACAAGTTGACCGACCCCGTCGGCCAGCTCCTTCACCCCAGGCCCCGTCATGGCAATCGCCGACAGTCCCCCACGTGGCGAACTCACCCGAAGCCGGCTCATCGAGGCCGGCACCCGGGCGATGATGGCCAAGAGCTACCACGCCGTGGGTCTGAGCGAGATCCTGGAAGCCTCGGGCGTGCCCAAGGGCTCGTTCTATCACCACTTCAAGAATAAAGAGGAGTTCGGCGTGGCGGTCATCGAGCACTCGGTGGGCGAGGGCCTCGATCTGATTACCGCGTCCTTGGCCGATCCGTCGCGGCCAGCGCTGGCTCGCTTGAAGGGCCTGTTCGAGCATTTCGGCAACGAGACCTGCGGCTCGGATTTTCGCCGCGAGTGCCTGATCGCCAAGTTCATTCTCGAGGTCGGCTCGCTGAGCGAACCCATGCGGATTGCCCTGAAGCGGGGCTTCGATTGCTGGCGAGACTTGGTGGCCCGATGCCTGGCCGAGGCCCAGGACCAGGGCGAGCTGCACACCACGACCGACCCAACCTCGCTGGCCGAGTTTGTCATCAACGCCTGGGAAGGCACCATGATCCGCCTGCAAGTCGACCGCGACCGCCGGACCCTCGACGACTTTCTGAACCTGACCTTCGAGCGGCTGCTCACGCCACCCTGACACCCACGACCAACGCTTGGGTCGCGAACACGCCCGACCAGCCGGCGTGTCTGGCCGACCGGGGTGCCGATTTTGGCAAGGCAACCTGACATTCGCACACATCCTGACACAGCGCCCCTCGGGGCCGAACGCTTCATTCCGCCGTTGAGATCACCGATATGGCTCGCGTGTTTTTCGGTACAGTGGTCCTGCTCGTCACCGGCTTGGTTCCCGTCTCGGCCCAGCAAGTCACACCGGTCCGCGTGGCCGAAACCCGGGTCGAATCCTTGCAGCGACACCACCGCGTGACGGGCACCCTGCGGGCCGTCTCGCGGGCTCGGGTGGCCGCCATGGAGGACGGTCGGGTCATCAAGGTCCATGTGCAACACGGCGATCGCATCAAAGCTGGCCAGGTGCTGGTGGTGATGGATGATCGCCGCTTGCAGGCCCAATTGGCCGAAGCCCAGGCCGAGCGGACCGTCGCCGAGGCCGAGGTCCTGGAACGCCAGGCCGAACGCGCCCTGGCCAAGCAAAACCGCGACCGGGCCCAGCAGCTTGTCGGGCGGCAGGCCATCAGCCAGCAAGATATCGAAAGCCGCGAGTCGGCCCTCAAGGTCACCGAGGCCCGGGTGGCCAGTGCCCAGCGGCGGCTGGAAGCGACCGAAAGCCGGATCGATTTGATCGAGGTCCGCCTGCAAGACACGACCATCACCGCACCGTTTGACGGTCACGTCGTGGAGCGTCACGTCGAACCCGGCGAGTGGATTCACCCCGGCGACCCCGTGGTGACCCTGGTGTCCGACGGCACGATTGAAGCGTGGCTCGAAGTGCCCGAGCGATTTGCCACGCAACTTGGTGACCAGCCCGAGGGCTTGCAGGTGTTGGTTTCAGGCAATGGCAAGTCGATCGAGGCCCAGCGGGTGCGGCGGATCTCGGATGTTGATCCCCGGAGCCGGCTGTTCTACCTGGTGGTCGAATTGAACAACACCGACGACGGGCTCAGCCCCGGCATGTCGGCCGAGAGTTGGCTGCCCTTGGGCACGGCCCAACAGCACACGGTGGTGCCCAAGGACGCCTTGGTCCGCTCGGGTCAAAGCACCATTGTCTACCAGACCCAGCCCCAGGACGGCGGGCATGTCGCGGTGCCCGTGCCGGTGCGGGTGTTGTTTGAAACCGGCGATCGGGTCGTGCTCCGCGATGGCGATCTGTCCGAGGGCGCCATCGTGGTGGTGGAAGGCAACGAGCGACTCATTCCCGGCACGCCGGTGATGATTGCCGGCACCCGCGACGATGGCGATGCCCCCACGGCCCAGCGATCGCCGCCGGGTGTCAGTCGTTGAACGGCACGCAGTCGCACCGGAAACGTGGATCAGTCGGACAGTTGAACACACTGACGGGATGAGTGGTTTGTCATGGGGCTTGTGAGACTGTCGATTCAGCAGCCAATCACCGTGGCCGTGGGCGTGGCCCAGGCGGTGCTGGCCGGGTTGATTGCGTTTGATCGCATTCCCGTGCAAATGACCCCGCAGGTCGACAGCGTGGTGATTGCCGTCACCACGACCTGGGAAAACGCTTCGGCCGCCGAAGTGGAAAGCGATGTCATTGAGCAGCAAGAAAAGTACCTGGGCGACGTCTCGGGGCTGATCTCGATGACCAGCGTCAGCCAGGCCGGTAGCGGGCAGATTCGGCTGGAGTTTTTGACCGGCACCGACCTGGGCCAGGCCATGGCCGAGGTCGATCAGAAACTGGGCGAGGTCCCGCGTTATCCCATGGGCGTGGATCAACCCTCGATCCGCGACATCGACCCCGAGAGTGTCGACTACATTGCCTGGATTGGCCTGGCCTGCACCGATCCGGAGTTCGACGCGACCACGCTGTTTGACTTCATGGACCGCCGCATGCGGCCCCAGTTCGAACGCATTCCCGGCATCTCCGAGGTCGGCATCCGTGGCGCCCGCGAGGCCGAAGTGCGGATCGTGGTCGATCCGGTGGCGATGGCTCAGCGGGGCATCACGTACACGGAACTTGTGGCGGCCATTGACCGCACGAATCTGAATTTTTCGGGCGGGCTGTTGCCCGACGGCAAGCGGGACGTGCGGATCCGCGCGGTGGGCCGCTTCCGCGATGTTGACACCGTCGAGGGGATGGTCATTCGCCGCGATGCCAGCGGCCCGATCTATCTCCGCGATGTGGCGCAGGTCCAGTTCGACTTCAAAGAGATGACCGAGTGGGTCCGGGCGCGGGGCAACCTGATGCCCTATTTCAATTTTCAACTGCGGCGGGGTGCCAACCTGCTGGACGTGATGGACGCCATCAAGGCCAAATTGGCCGAGATGAATGCCCCGGGCGGACTGCTGGAACAACACGCCCAGCAGTTGGGAATCAACGGCACGTTTGAACTGGTCCAGTCGTACGACGCCACCGAGTATGTCAACGACGCCATCGCCCTGGTGCAACAGAACCTGGTGTTTGGTGGCATCCTGGCCACGCTGACCCTACTGCTGTTTCTCCGCAGTCTCAAAACCGTGGGCATCATTGCGATTGCGATTCCCATTTCGATCGTCTCGGCCGTGGTGGTGCTGTTTGCCTTGGACCGCACGCTGAATATCGTCTCGCTGGCCGGATTGAGCTTTGCGGTGGGGATGGTCGTCGACAATGCGATCGTGGTGATTGAGAATATCCACCGGCACCTGGCCATGGGCAAATCGCCACGGCTGGCTGCCCACGATGGGGCCTCGGAGGTGGGACCCGCGGTGCTGGCCAGTACCCTGACCACGTTGATTGTGTTCGTCCCGATCCTGATGATTCAGGACCAGGCGGGGCAATTGTTCCGCGATATCGCCTTAGCGATTATGGGGGCCGTGGGCCTGAGTCTGCTGGTGTCGCTGACGGTGATTCCCGCGGCCGCCTCGGTGTGGCTCTCGCCAGTGAAACCGAAACCCACCGGCGAACCGCCGCCCACAACCCCGGGCCGCCGGGTCAGCCTGGCGCGACGGACCTTGGCCTTGCCGGGTCAGCTTGCTTCGTCGGCGGGGCGGATGCCCGAACGACTCAGCGGGTTCATCTATTGGTTAACTGGCGGCTGGGCGGTGCGATTGAGTTTGATCGCGGTGTTCGCCGTGGGCACCCTGGTGGGCATTCTGCTATTGGTGCCACCGCTGGACTATCTGCCGGCCGGCAATCGCAACGTGGCCTTCGGCGTGTTGATTCCGCCGTCGGGTTACAACGTGGATCAGATGTGGGAAATGGGCGACCGCATGGAAGCCCGCATCCGCCCCTTTTGGGAGGCCGCCGGCGACCGCTTTCAGGTTGAAAGTATCCGGCGGGGCGGACCCAACCCCGGCGAGGATCATCGTTACGAGGTGCCTTTGCCAGACGGCAGCAGCGTGACTCCACCGCCCCTAGAGAATTACTTCTTGGTGGCCTGGGGTGGCACGCTGTTTCATGGGGCGATTTCCCAACAGAAGGAGCGGATCGCCGATGTGGTGCCGCTGTTGAACTATTCAACCTCGGAAGGCGCCGCCCCCGATGTGCTGGCCTTTGCCTTCCAGGCCCCGCTGTTTCGCATTGGCGGCAACACGGGCATGGCCATCAATATCGACTTGATCGGCGACGACCTGGAGCGGGTCAGCGACTCGGCCCTTGCCTTGATGCTGACCCTGGGCCAGGAGTTCGGCTTTCACACCATCCGACCCGAGCCGGCCAACTTCAACCTGCCCATGCCCGAATTGCGGATCACGCCCAATCAGGAACGGCTGGACGATGTGGGCCTCAAGCCAGACGACCTGGGCCTGGCGGTTCAGGCCGCCGGCGACGGCATCCTGCTGCCCCGGCGATTTGAACTGGGCAGCGAACTCAAGGACCTGCGTATCATCACCGATCACGCCTTAGAACGCGATCCCATTCCCGCGCTGTATCAGACTCCGGTGTCCACGCCCGAAGGCCGCGTCATGGACCTGGACAGCCTGGCCTTGATTGAGCCCCTGGCCGTGCAGGCCCGCATCAAGCACGTTGACCGACAGCGGGCGGTGACCTTGCAGTTTACGCCACCGGACAATCAACCGCTGGAGACCGCGATTCGCTCGGTCGAGGCCAACGTCGAGCAGCTCCGCCAAGCCGGGGCGATCACGCCCGATATTGAGGTCGGCATGTCGGGCTCGGCCGGCAAGCTCAACGAGATCCGTAAGGTCTTGCTCGGGGAAGGCACCGCGCTGAGCACGATCACCAGCAGCCTGTTTCTGGCCTTTCTGGTGGTCTATTTACTCATGGTCGTGCTGTTTCAAAGCTGGGCCTATCCGCTGGTGATTATGCTCAGCGTGCCACTGGCGACCTTTGGTGGCTTTCTGGGGCTGGCCATTCTGCACGAAGTCAGTCTGGCCGATCGTTACATGCCGGTGCAGAACCTCGACGTGCTCACGATTCTGGGCTTTGTGATCCTGGCTGGCACGGTTGTGAACAACGCGATTCTCATTGTCCACCAGTCGTTGAACTTCCTGCAGCAAGAAGGGCTCACCCCGCGCGAGGCCATCGCCCGCAGTGTGCAGACCCGCGTGCGGCCGATTTTCATGGGGACGATGACCAGCGTGGGTGGCATGCTGCCGCTGGTGCTGATTCCCGGCAGTGGCAGCGAATTGTACCGCGGCCTGGGCGCGGTGATCATCGGCGGACTGGTCGTCTCGACGGTGTTCACTCTGCTGCTGGTGCCGCTGGTGTTGAGCATCGTATTCGAGATCTTCAAGCCCCAGGCCCGCGACACCGAGATCGCCTGACGGTGGGGCCGCATTTCACCGAACCGGCAGGAGCGGGCAACTGGCCCTCAGCAGGTGAGGGTGTTGCTCAACCAAACCCCCGGGCCTTACCGGCCGTGGCACGTGCGGTGCAGGATGAACAGTCCGCGATCGTCACCCGAGCAGTAGCTGGCCGTGAAGCGGCAGGGCGTCGCCTGGGCCCGGTAGTGAAACGTGCCAAACAGGCGGCCCAGGTACGAGCTGCCGGCAAGCTGGACGGTCTCGCCATCGTCGCTGACGACGTTGAGCGTCACTTCGTAGCGAAACGGCAACAGCAGCAGAAACCGGCCGGTGAACTCGACCCGATATTGCGAATCGTTGATCGCGCAGAACTTGGCCCGAAGCGGCCCCTTGTGACTCGAGGTGCAGCTTCGCCAACTGCCACTCCAGTGGCCGCTCAGGTCGGTCGCCTGAACCGGACTGGTCGCCAGCAGGGCGCCTACGATCACAACGGCCAGCAGCAACCGACTCATCATGGTACACGGCATGGTTTGTTCCCAATTTTTCATGAAGCGGAGTGCTGGCAAGTGAACCATTCGAACGTCGCTCCCACCGACGCAAGCCCTTTCTCGGTCGCCGCGAGCGGCTGACCGTCCTCGGCATCCCCGATCTGGTTGAATCGATTCAAGCGGTCGGATCGGTCGAATCGACTTTACGGCTGTTGCGACCCGGCGGCAGCTCGCGATCGTCCTTGGAAAAATCGGTCGATCGCGCACCAGAAATTGATTCATCCCCGCGAAGTTCCGGGCGTACCGGCGGCGACACGGTTGGCGGAGGCTCCCCGTTGCATTTCCGCTGCCGGAATCTCACACTGTCTCTCGCCGGATTCCGTCCCCTTTGATGGTCCCGATGGCCTGCTCAAGGTCGAACTCTTGACCTTCCAAGTGGGTGGATTCGGAGCTGGCACTCGGCGACCCGCGGCTTGGATTTCCCATTGTTCCTCGCAAGGCCCTGTTTCATGAAACCGCTTGCCCCCAGTCTCGCGTGCGTCGTGTTGTTGACCGGTTCGTTGTTGGCCCAACCGGCTGAACAGTACGAGACCCACCCTGACAGTGTGCGTCAGGAGGGTGTTCCCCAGGGGAAGGTCACCCAACACACCTGGACGGAGAGCAAAGTCTTCCCCGAAACCCAGCGGGACTACTGGGTTTATGTGCCGGCCCAGTACGACGAAAGCCAGCCGGCGGCCGTGATGGTATTTCAGGATGGACACGCCTTTGTCAACGAGAAGGGCGACTTCCGCGTCCCGGTGGTGTTTGACAATCTGATTCACCAGGGGGCGATGCCGGTGACCATCGCCATCATGATCAACCCCGGCCACAAGGGCGAACAGAAGCCGGAAAGCCCCTGGCGGCGGAACAACCGCAGCTTCGAGTACGACAGCCTCAGCGACGACTACGCCAGGTTCCTGATTGAGGAGATTCTGCCCGAGGTCGGCAAGACCTACAAGCTGTCCGACGACCCCGACATGCGGGCGATTTGCGGCAACAGCAGTGGCGGAATCTGTGCGTTCACCGTGGCCTGGGAACGCCCGGACGCCTTCCGTAAGGTGCTTTCGCACATTGGCAGTTTTGTGAACATCCGGGGTGGTCACGTTTATCCGGCCCTGATCCGCAAGCAGGACATCCGCCCGATTCGGGTGTTTCTGCAAGATGGATCGAACGACCTGGACAACGCCCACGGCAACTGGTGGTTGGGGAACCAGCAAATGGCCAAGGCCCTGGCCTTCCGCGACTACGACTACAAGTTCGTCACCGGAGAAGGCGCCCACAACGGCAAGCACGGCGGGTCCATCT
>JBJHDE010000173.1:0-9623 GCA_050486385.1 Planctomycetales bacterium
GATCGGGCCCGACCAGGCCGCCACGCTGCTCGACGCGATGGCAGGCCCCGCAGGCCGCCCGCTCTCCGAAGAACACCTCGCGGCCGCGAGCCGCATCGCCGCCGTCCAGCAGGGCGCGATAGCGTTCCAACAGGGCCGCCTGTTGAGCGCCCCGCTGTCGGATGCGTTCCATCAAAGGCGCGGCGGCTTGGGAGACGGCTTCGGGATAGTTGGCCAGAACCTCGGCCAAGGCGGCTTCTTCCAGGGTCCAGGCGCCGGTGGCCAAGAGCCGATCGAGCCGTTGGACCAGGGCCCGCCCCAGGGCCTCGCCCCGGCCACGCGCGAAGGCCGGCAAGGCGGTGGGCCAGACCAACAGGTCGTCGTCCAGGGCCTCGATCACCGCCACGAGCTGGTCGTCCGTGGGCTCCGCTTGCAACAACACCTCCACGGCGGCCAACCGTTCGACCGCCAAGGCGTCTTGGTCGAGCGCCGCCAGCAGCAGCGTGTGCCGGGCGTCGGACAGGGCCGGCTGTCGAGCAACCAGGGCCCGCAGAGCTTCGAGCCGCGCCGCCAGGGGCAGACCCTCGCGTTCCACCAGGCGAGCCAGCTTGTCGTCGAAGTCCGTCAGCCGCAGCGGCACGAGAACCCCGGCCGCGGCGGCGACCAACCGCGGCTCGTCGTCGTCGAGCAGCCGTCCAACGGCCTGTTGCCAGGGCTCGGGAACGGGATCCACGACCGCGCGGCCGATGAACTCCAGCAGTTCCAGCCGCCGCGAGAGCGAGACCTCGCCACCTGAGCCGGCGATCAATTCCGCCACCGTTTGCTGGAGCCGTGCTTCGTGTTGCAGGGCCTCCAAGACGCTGGCCAGCCGGTCGGACGAAAACGATTCGTCAGTCAACCAGCCTTCCACGGCCTGCAACAAAGCGTGGCTCTCGCCCCCACGCCGCAGCATCAGCCGCAGGGCGGTTTCTCGCAGGCGGGGATCCTGGGCCGTGGCCCGAGCCAACAAGTCGGCCTCAGTCAGCACCGGGGGCTGGGCCTGATCCAGCAAGATCAAGGCCGCCTGCTGAATGGCCGGTTGCTCGTGAGTCAGGGCCTGCCGCAGGTCGTCGTCGCTGGCCACCCGATGCGCCGCGTAAATCAAGGCATGCTCCAGCATCCGATCGACCGACACGTCGGGCTCAGACAGCGCTTGCCACACCGCGGGCAGCGAGCGATCGGTGCCCACCCTGGCCAGGGCCTCGGCAACCGCCAGCCGGACCGCCGGCCGAGCATCGTCAATCAGCACCCGCTCCAACGCGCCCCGGGCGTCGGCTACGCGATTCAGACCCAACGCCCGGGCGGCGGCGGATTTGAGAATCGCGTCCTGCTCGGTCTCGAGGACCCGCGCCAACGCTTGCTCGGCCGGGCCGCCGCCGCGGCGAGCGGCAATCCAGACCAGGGCTAACCGCGTCGCATGCGGCTGTTGGGCGTCCTGCACATGGGCCACGAGGGCCGCCAAGGACGGCTCATCGGTCCGCTGGGCCAGTTGCTCGCCCGCCCGTTGGGCCACCATCCAGCGGTTGTCGCTCAGCCAGGCGACAAGTTGTTCGGGCTCGGCGGCTTCGAGATCGAGTTGCCGACCCCAGGGATCCGGGATCCGCGCCGCCTCCTGCCGCTGGATGCGGTAGATTCCGCCAGCGACCCGACGCTTGGAGCTAGTCGCGCAGTGCTGCACATACCACAGGCCGGTATCGATCACCAACAGCGAGCCGTCGGCGTCTTCCAACACATCCGATGGGCGAAAGAAGGGGCTCTCGCTGGCCACCAGATCGGTTTCCTGCATCGTGAAACTCGACCCGTCCCGCTCGGTCCGGTGGCGCACGACTTTGCGGGTGTTGAATTGGGCCGACAGCAGCTCGTGCCAGGGGCTGTCGCTAGGCTGGCCCATGCGGCGGCGGACGGTTCCGCTGATCGCCACCGCGGGGTACAGGCGAATGGCCGGAAGCAACTCGCCAGTCTCCACAAAGCGCGGCTCGCCATCGGGAGGATGCCGCGGGTAAATGCCGCCAGGCACCAGATGCAGAAAGCAATCGCGGATGCCGCCCAGGGGCTTTTGGTGCCAGTTGTTGGTGCCCAGGATCGCGCCATCGGGCCAGAAGTCGACTTCCACCAGATTCTCGAAGCCGCGGCACAGGACTTCGGGTTCGCTGCCGTCGGGGCGACAACGAATCAACGCCCCACTGACTCCCGTGGCCACGACCTCGCCCTGCTCCCGCAATTGGAAACCATCGGGCGTGCCCATCGTCATGTAGAGCCGATCATCGGGGCCAAACACCAGGCCGTGCAAACTGCCATTGTCCTGATGACCAAAATCGCCCAGCACCTCGACCCGCTGATCGGCTTGGCCATCGCCGGTGGTGTCGGTCAGCGCCACCAGCTTGGGCGGATCGGCCACGTAGAGTGTGCCCTGTCGCCATGCCAGGCCCATCGGACAGACCAGCCGATCCGCAAAGGTCGTGGCCTGGTCGAAGTTCCCGTCGCCGGTGGTGTCCGCCAGACGCACAATCTTGCAAAGTCGGGTCTGCTGCCGCAGGGCGTCGTACAGGCCCTCGCCCGAACTTTCCGCGACATACAGCCGCCCCTGGTCGTCCCAGCAGGCAAACATCGGATAGGTCAGGTGATCGGGTGAGCTGACCAGTCGGGCGGTGTAGCCCTCAGCCACTTCCAGGGGTTTATCCAACCGGTCGGCCGCCAGCCCCCACGAGACCATCCCCCAAATCACGAGGGCTTCCGCCGCCGTGGTCCACGCCCTGTTCCGCTGCATGTGTTTGCCTTGTTGTGCGTTCTCATGGCGACCTCAAGTCGCGCGCTCCGCGACCAGATCCCCTCAACAAGATAAACGGGCCCGAACGTCCAGGGGAAGCAGGTTTCGCTAGAGAAAATCACCCAGCCATCCAAACCAAGGAGCTTCGGGCGGGCGGCTCTCCAGTCGAATTCACACGGCCGCCAGGCGGGGCAGGTCCAGCTCGGGCAGCAGGCGTTGGGTCGCCCGAGACTGATTGAGCACATAGAAGTGGACACCGGGAATGCCGCTGGCCACCAGATCGCGGGCCTGTTCAATGGCGTGCGTCAGGCCGACTTCGAATTGGGCCTCGGGGTCGTCGCCGGCGGCTTCGAAATCGTGCAGCATCGCCTGGGGCAGTCGGGCGCCGCACAGGGCGGTGATCCGCTTGATCTGGGCGAAGTTGGTGATTGGCAGCAAGCCCGGCACCAGGGGAGCCGCAATCCCGGCGGCGTCGTACCGCTCGCGGAAGCGGTAGAAGTCGGCATTGTCGTAGAACAACTGCGTGATCACGACATCGCCGCCACAATCCACCTTGAACTTGAGGTGATCCAGGTCGGCCTCGGGGCTGAGGGCCTCGCGATGCGTCTCGGGGTAACCGGCCACTGCAATCCCGAAGTCCGCGAATTCGCCGCGGATCAATTGCACCAAATCGCTGGCGTAGACCAATCCGCCGGGCGTGGGCCGGAACTCGCTTTCGCCCTTGGGCGGGTCACCCCGCAGGGCCACGATGTAGTCGATCTCGGCGGTTTGGCACTCGGCCAGATAGGCCCGAAGCTGATCGCGGGTGCTGCCCACGCACGTCAAGTGCGATGCCACCGGGCAACCCACCCGGCGCTTGATCCGCCGGACGATGTCCAACGTCTTGTCGCGGGTGGAACCGCCGGCCCCGTAGGTGCAGGTCATGAAGTCGGGGCGGAACGCCGCCAACTGCTGGACGACATCGTCCAACTCGCGGTCCTTGGCATCCGACTTGGGAGGAAAG
The DNA here is from genome assembly GCA_050486385.1 of Planctomycetales bacterium. GTDB lineage: Bacteria > Planctomycetota > Planctomycetia > Pirellulales > Pb10988 > JBJHDE01. The sequence goes on from JBJHDE010000173.1 coordinate 3,789, forward strand.
ACTTCGAACGATAGGCCGAAGCGACCCGATCCGTAGGCATCACGGAGTTTCATTCCCAACAACTCGCAGGGCACAACGAACGGACAGAACGTGACACACTGCCCCGTTGTAGTCCATCGGCCGCGTTCTGGGGAGGCCACTCCCCGCGGGGGTGGCCGGTGCCGCGGGGTTCAGTCGTTGCTGTCGTCGGCCTTGGGCAGGGTCGCCCAGTCAGGATCGAGCCAGACCCACGAGTGCTTGAGGAACCGAATCTGACCTTCGGTCTCGTCCAGATCATCGCCCGGCCGCCAGAAGTCCAGCCGCAGCGTCTTGTAGGCGTAGCGACGGCCCTCGGGCGTATCGACCCAACGGTAGGCATTGGTCAGGCCCTGGACGTAAATCGTGAAGAAGTCGGTTTCGGGATCGACATCCTCCCAGGTGACCACGCCCCACACCGAATTGTCCTGCTGCTCGTCGCTGGCCTCGATTTCGCCAGTGATCTGCACCGTGTTCAGCAAACGACGGGAAGCGTCCTCGCGAGCCTGAATCTTGGGGATCGCCACCGGGTTGATCCGGTCGAGGTAGGCTTTGCGATTGTCGCGGCTGTACAGCAGAAAGCTGGGCACAAACTTGACCGGTTCGCCCACTTGAACTTCGCGAACTTCGCCGAGCTTGACCAACTGGCGCGTGGTGTCCACATCGCGGGCCCCGGTCAGCTCGTCGGTGCGAGGATTGACGGGATTGTCCTCAAACTCCGTGGCGGCGGCCCGATAGACCACGCCCGGGTTCTTGATGTGGTAGACCATGTACCACAGCCGCTTCTGCCGCAGCTTGCCCTCGCGACCCGGCAGATCGACCTCGACAAACCGCACCGGCTTGAAGGTGAACTGCAGGGCCCACACATCGTGGCGGAACACCGTATCCTGGGCGAAATCGAAATTGGGGTCGATCCGCAGCAGCTCGGGCATATCGTGCCGGCTGGTCAGTTCGCGGAAGTCGCGCTCGGGCACGATGGGCCGCTCAACGCCCGGGGTCAGCACCCGATAGCGCGGGGCCTCGGCGGCCTCGTCCTGAGCAAACAGCCCGCTGACCGGTAGCACGCCCAGACCAACGGCCAAAGCCAAGCGGTTGAAGAAGGTCATGGCAAACTGGGGGAGAGAGAGAATCGCCGACACTCCACGAGTATAGTTGCCCGTTGGGGGCCACAGCACCGAAAAATCCAACTTCCGTTGTTGTCCGCCGCCTTCGCCAGCATGCCGGCGAGGCCTACCATGCCACCCACAAGATTGGGTAGGGCCGGCGAGACCTCAGCTTCTAACATCGACCCGACGACACGCCGGACATCAGGTGCTGCGAGCGCCGACGCGATAAGGTTCGCCACCCTGGTACAGGTCGAGCCGTTTCTGATAGTCCTGACGCATCTCTTCGGGTGCCAGGGTCAGGGCCTCTTCTTGAATCTGAATCGCTTCCTCAAACTCGCCCGCGTTGGCATGGGCCGCCGCCAGCACATCCAGGTAACGATGCCGGAGGTCGGGCGATTCCTCGCCCAGCATCTCCAGGGCTTGCTGGGCCGCCTGCACACCCTCTTCGGGGGAGCGATACTCGGCATCTGGGCAGGTCGACCGCAACCAGGCCAGGCTGACCAACGCCCGATGCGAGTCGCGGCGCCATCGCAGGGCGGCCTGATAGTCGTTGATCGCCCGATCCCAGCGGCCCATGTCTTGCAGCAGATCGCCACGGTGGATGTAGGTCTCCCACAGCCGGCGATCGGTCTGCAGGGCCCGGTTGTAATCCATCAGGGCCTGCGAATTGCGGCCCAACATGTAATAGGCGTGTCCCCGCAAGCCGTACAGTTCGGCTTGCTCGTCGCTGCCACTTCGCAGGGCGGCGGTGTAGTCGGAAACCGCACGCTCCAGGTCGCCGCGGGCGTAGTGCAGTTCGCCCCGGTTCCGCAGCGCCTTGGAAAAGCTGGGTCGCAGCCGGATGGCCTGGTTCCAGTCCTCCAGGGCCTTGTCGAAGTCGCCTTCGCTGGCCCGGATCACGCCCCGGTTGTGGAAGGCCAAGAATCGCGTGGGGTCCAGTTCGACCGCTCGATTGAAGTCGGCGAGGGCCGCTTCGTTCTGCTCACGATCCAACCGCAACTGGCCGCGGCGATTGAGCGCCCAGCTCATCAACTGTTCGGCATATTGTTGGGCCGAGGGCGGCGCCCCGGTTTCGATGCCCTCTTCGCAAAGCTCGATGACGCGGGTGTACTCGGCCTCGGTCTGGGCCCGCAGACTTAGCTCGTAGGCATTGCCGCGAATCAACTCGGTTCCGCTCTGAGCGGCCAAGGGTTGGGCCCCCAGCACGGCCAGTGCCAGGACCAGCACCAATCGGAACACCATGATTCCTCCTCCCAAACGCTCCGTTCGGAGCATTTCGAGCGCACGCGAGACAAAGCGACCGAGCGGTCACACGACACCCCCCGCCCCTGTCAAGCACCGCCATTGATCCCAGCGCAGGCGGGGCCGACCTAACAATGGGGATGCAACAATCGTAGCTTACAATCCAGGGCCATTACGAGGGTTTCCTGCGATTTTGCGTGATTTCTCGGCCTCGGCACATGTCGGCCCCGGCGGTGGACCACCCCAAACCCGCTTGGGCGACCGAGACATCAGGCTCAGAGAAGCTCGTCAAAAAAGCGATCGAGCCGCTCCAAGAACTCTTCGCCAATCGGCCGATCGTGGTCGCCGCCTTGGCGGATGATCAGTGTCTTGGGCTCGTGGGCCGCTTCGAACAACTGCTGGGCCATCGACACCGGAATCAACGGGTCGCTGTCGCCATGGCCAATGAGCAGCGGTCCGCGATACTGGCCGATTTTTTTGAGCGACTCGAAGCGGTTCCGCATGACAAGATGCACGGGCAAAAAGGGCACTTTGCCACCCGCCACATCCGGCAGCGAGGTATACGGCGATTGCAGCACCAGGCCACGCGCCCCGTCGCGGGCCGCCAGGTCGACCACCACGCCGGTCCCCAGGCTGCATCCCAGCAGCACCACCTCGTCCCCCTCAATCCCGGCTCTCTGCGCCAACCAGTCGCGGGCGGCTCGGGCGTCCATCAGCACGCCAGCCTCGTGGGGACTGCCCTCACTTTGTCCGAAACCGCGGTAGTCAAAGATCAGCACGCTCACCCGAAAGCGATCGCGAAGCCGTTGCACCAACCGGCCCCGCAGGCTGACATCGCCCGCATTGCCATGGGCGTACAGCACCTGGGCCCGGGGCTCGGGGTGCTCCACATACCAGGCGTGAATCCGTGTGCCGTCCTCGGCCTCGAACCAAACGTCTTCGATCTCCAGCCCCATAGGCCGAGGTACCGTGACGCCCGGCAGCGGCTTGTAGATCAGCCACCCCTCAAGCAGCAGCATGATGGCCACCACCACCATGTAGCACACCGCCATCCGCAGCGACCACACCCCAGTCCACCACATCAGCCAAGGTGTCCAACCGCGTCGCTCCGCACGTGGCGGGGCGCTGCCGTGGGTGGTCGATTCCGGCGCGGTCGAACTTTGCGGATTCACGGGCGAGCAATCCTCTGGGGGCTGGGTAAGTGTGGTCTTAGGACGGCCCCAAACCCCAACAGGGGCCGGAGGCGGGAGATGTTGCGAGGCTATTCGAGTTCCGAGAAAAACTGTTCCAGGGCTTCGGGGAAATCCCCACCGAACGGATCGTTATGCATCGCCCCGGCAATGATGACCAGCCGCTTGGGCTCGTTAGCCGCCTCGTACAATCGCTCGGCCATGGCCACCGGCGTCAGCTCGTCGCGTTCGCCATGACCAATCAGCAACGGGCCCTGATACTGGCCGATCTTGGCCAGCGAGTCGAAGCGATTCCGCATCAGCATCCGCACCGGAAGCCAGGGAAACTGTCGGGCCGCGATATCCGGCAACGAGGTGAACGGGGCCTGCAAAATCAATCCCCCGGCCCCGTCATTGGCCGCCAAGTCGACCACCACGCCAGTCCCCAACGAGCGGCCCATCAGCACAACCTCGTTGGGGGCAATGCCGGCTCGCTGGGCCAGCCAGTCGCGGGCGGCGCGGCCGTCCATCAGCAGACCCGCCTCCGACGGCGAACCACCGCTCTGGCCGTAGCCGCGGTAATCGAACAAGAAGACTCCCACCCGAAAGCGGTCGCGAAGCTGTTGGATCATCGTGCCGCGATGGGTCAGGTCGCCCGCATTGCCGTGGGCATAGATCACCTGGGCCCGGGCCTCGGGATGCGGGGCATACCAACCGTGCAGGCGAGTGCCGTCGATCGACTCGAAGAAGACGTCTTCGAACTCCAGCCCGGGTGGGGGAGGCGATGAGCGTCCAGGAAAGGGCTGATAGATCATCCAGTTTTCAAGAAAGAGCATAATCACCACGATAATGAGGTACCAGACAACCACCCGTGTGATGATGAAGCGGGGCCATCCGCCCCACCAGGACCCAATCGGATCAGTGGGGGCGGTTTGTGACGGTCCGTCGGATGGGGCGGATTGATTGGGATTCACGAAGACCCCCAGTGTCGAGGGGCTGTTGCTGGGGAAATTGAGTGCGTTGAGCCCCGGAAACCGCACGCAGTCAACTTGCCGCGACCCCAAGAAGCGGGTACATTGCACCTCTTTGCCAAGGCTGCTGCCAGACCCACCTACAGGGGGTGGGAAGTGCCTTGCCCTGTTCACGTTTTCTTCCTAAGTGGACAGCCGGTCGCCAGGGGGCCGCTGCGAGAGTGAATCTGCATGGTAAATCGCAATTTGATCCGGGAGTACGACCTCACCGAAGATGAGGCGATGGAATTTGACGACATCCTCAATTTTGAGGATGCCGCCTACGAGGAGTGGATCGCCAGCGAGGATACCCCGGACTTCGATCACCAGGACATTGTCACCGGAAAGGTCATCCGGTTGGACAAGGAAATGGCGGTGATCGACATCGGCTACAAGAGCGAAGGCGTCATCCCTCTGAGCGAGTGGGACGAGGAGGAGGACCCGCCGGCAGTCGGTCAGGAGATCAACGTCCTGATCGAAGAGGTCGAAGACGCTTCGGGGATGGTGCGGCTTTCCAAGCGGAAGGCCGAGCGGATGATCCAGTGGGACCGGGTCATCAAGCACAAACAAGAAGGCGACGTGGTCTGCGGCCCGGTGGTCAAGAAGATCAAGGGCGGTTTGCTGGTGGATATTGGCGTGCCCGTGTTTCTGCCCGCCAGCCAGGTGGACATCCGCCGGCCGGCCGACATTGGCGATTACATTGGCCGCTACATCCTGTGCCTGGTGCTCAAGATTGACGACACCCGGCGGAACATCGTGGTCAGCCGCCGCGGATTGATTGAGCAGGAGCGCGAGAAGCGGAAGAAGAAGCTGCTCGAGGTGTTGCAACCCGGTCAGGTCCGCCGTGGCGTGGTCAAGAACATTGCCGACTTCGGCGCGTTCGTCGACCTGGGCGGCATCGACGGCCTGCTGCACATCACCGACATGGATTACGTCAAGGTCGGTCATCCCAGCGAGCGGGTGTCGATCGACCAAGAGATCGAGGTGATGATCCTCAACATCGACCGCGAGCGGGAAAAGATCGCCCTGGGCACCAAGCAGCTCAAGCCCAGCCCGTGGCAGAAGATCGACGCCAAGTACCCGGTCGGCGGCAAGGTGGCGGGCAAGGTCGTCAACGTGATGACTTATGGGGCCTTCGTGAAGCTGGAAGACGGCATCGAGGGTCTGGTCCACATCTCCGAGATGAGCTGGGTCAAGCGGATTCAGCACCCGACCGAGGTGGTCAACATCGGCGACGATGTCGAGGTGATGGTCCTGGGCATCAACAAAGAGAAAGAAGAGATCTCGCTGGGC
>JBJHDE010000174.1:0-4348 GCA_050486385.1 Planctomycetales bacterium
GGCCCAACGCGACCCGACTGCCCACTCCGCCTGGATGTTGGTGGCTTTCCACTTGCCGGCCGTAGCCGGACTCCCCGAACCCCGAAGGACCTTCCCCTTCGAGGCGCACCCCAGGCCCTCGCAACGGCCGCCGTTTTCCTCCGCTGCCACGATGCGAGGTTCGTGGCAGCACAGCGCCCAGCGGTGTTCACGCCGCCAGGAAACAGGCCAGTTTGACGGACTCGAACCGCCGTGACAGCAAGCACCTCAAGTGCCCACCATCACACCCCGAAACCGGCTTCACCCCTCTTGTGATCCGTGGTTGTCGCACGCTGCGACAACCACCAATCACAAGAGTGGCATGACACTTGAAACGTCATTCAGCGCATAAGAATGCCCGGCGAAGCTGCCACACTGCGTGATAACCGCCGGGGTTGTGATTGCCCCTCCGCCCTCATTCAAAGGTCAGCACAGGCTACTCGATTCAGAATGTAGCAGTCAACCGGTTCATGTTATACCCGTAACACCACAATGTAAAAGGTCACCTTGGGCTGGGTGTATTGCTGAGATTGCCGCTTCGGCCGAGTGCTGACGTCGGGCGAGAGGGTCGTCCTGGCGTTGCCAAACCCTCTCCATCGAGGCCCCAAACGCTGCTGGGCCCGTCGCGGCGCAGCAGCCTGGCTTGCTGACCCTCGTGATCCCTGCGACAGAACTCGTATGCGGGTATCAACCGCTCTCGCAGGAGGAGGCGAGACGCTTCCTGCAACCGATCTTCTTCAAGCATCAGTCAATCCCCAACCCGACGCCGCACTTTTCAACGGGTTCGTACACTCGATGCGAGAACCACGGTCTGTGTTGTGCGTCCCCGAGGAAGCGCGGAGATCACGAGTGCATCGATCATTCCGATGTGCCATCCACAGCGCTCCGGCAGGCCGTCTGCATCGGGACCCTCGCCATCCAGGACTTCATCAACCTATGGGTCACCGACCTCTACAGCCCCGAGGCCCAAGAGAAGGCCAAGGAACAACCAGGGCTGGACGCACTGGAGGCCCTGGCGAGGGCGGTGGAGGGAGGCTTCCGGGGGTGATGTGGTTCCGGTGGGTGGCTGCGGTCGCACGCTGCGACAACCACGGATCACAAGAGGGGTGGTCTTTGCAAGTGGTTCCTAGGGAAGGAGTTGCGGGGACCGTGTTTTTCCGAAGCCTAGTAGGAGTGGTGGGGGCGAGGGACGAAAACGGCAGATGGGGAGAGAGGGGATAACTAGTACCGGGCCGGCCGAGCCGGCCCCCCTTCCGGGTCAAAAACCAGATCGAAAGTGGGTCCCATCCGGCGGTTCATCCCCTTTCCGCCCCGCAGCCCTCGCCAACTCCATGCTCCTGAGGGGGTGCCTCTTGTGCAGTTCTGCACGCTTCTATTCAGTCTCGCCCCCAATTGCACACGACTCCCCTCGTGTTTTAGCCACCGGATGGGTGTTGTACGCGACGGAACCACCCAACCGGGCTGATCAGCCTGCCCTGGGGTTTCACTTTTTCCTGAACCTTTCCGTGTCTCGTCGCCTTATCTCACCGGTACTGTTGGGCGTACCCGGCGCCCTAGACCGGGGGTAAGCAAGCGAGGGAGACGAGCATGGGAAGCAAGGAACTGGGGATCAAGGACATCGGCTACATCAACTACGCAACTCTCCCGGGAGAGCCGCGGATGTGGCAGTGGGTCATCGTCCACAACGACGGACGGGTGGATGTGGTTGAGAACGGGCGGCTTCCCTGGGAGGTCTGGCAGACCATGCCAGAGGAACACCAGGAGGCGTGCCGAGAAGCCAAGCCCTGGGCCTGTCCGGCTTGACGTTCCAGGGGAGGGCCGACGGGGCCACCGGGAGGGTTCGATCCCCTCACTCCCCCTTTTCTTTGGCGGGCGTGACGTTACGCCTGTCACCTTGTGTGGTTCTGACCTAGGGAGTGCAGCGATGGGGAGGACACGAGTCCAGCGAGTCGAGCGGGCGTACCTCACCGGCATTCTGAACGCCGAGGAAGCTTGTGAGGCACTGGCCAAGGTCGTGGCCGAGGGGCTGGGCGACGACCAGGAGCGAGCACGCGCCCGTGAGTTGGCCACCAAGCTGGAGACCGCGGTCGAGCCGGCCGTGTGATGAGCTTGCAGGGAGTGGCTGGTTGGCAGCCCAGTGCGGGTTCGAGTCCCGTTCACTCCCCTGATCGCTGGCATGGTGCCAGCCTCCCCTGACACCAGAGAGCCACGAGCTTTCACGTTGGGGATGTTCCTTTGCACGGCCCTGCTTGTGGCCGTGACCATTCTCTTGATCCGTGAGGAGTTGGAATGCTTGGATTCTTTCAGTGGTGGCGCGACCGAGTGCGGCAAGAGACCCTCGGCGGCATCAGTGATGCCATGGATGACCTGGGCGTGCAGCCTGACCAAGGCGAACCCAACGAGTTCTTCGGGCGACTGGCCGCGGCCAATCACCCCAAGCAACTGGCCGACCAATCCCAACCCCAACCTCGTCGCGCCAATCGCAAGCAAGCCCAGCGGCCCCGTTGATTCATCTTCGGAACTCGACTCATAAGCCACGGCTTGGTTCTTTGAGGACGCCGTCTCTGCCACCGAATCAGAACGGCTGCTCGTCAGTCGTTCGGCGAGGCAAGAGCCCCAATTGAACCACGAGTCGCAGAACATCGAACGAGGTCGTCAACTTGTGTCACGGGCGATTGGAACGAAACCACATCGCCTGGCCCTGCCCCGAAGCGTCTCGCAGCAACGAGTTGCGGGCCCGGGGCAGGAAGCGACACAAGGCGCAGTCGTGCCAGCGAACTACGATGATCGAAGTCACTGCCCCGCCCTTCCCTTCTGCCACACAACCATCATGCCGCGTGACCACACGAAGTATCACTACACCCAGGCCAGTATCGCCAAGGCCGCTGGCGTGGCGACCACCAATGTCCGCCAAGGCATCCACCGCGAACTGCTCGATCCGGAGGATCTTCAAAGCGTCGTCGAGTGGATCGCGCGGTACGGATCAAGAAAGGTCCGAGAGCTGCTGCTGCGGCTGGCTGCTGGACTTGCCGACATCGACGAATAGCCCCCCGCGGCGGACCCCTGTCGCGACGATCTCTCAACACCGATGACGTTGCCTCAGTCAAGCCGCGGGGCTCGCGAGTCGAAAGCCACTGGATCGCCCGACGCACCTTCGCAACCCGGTCGGCATGAGCGAGCGGTTCCCCCATGGCACGGAAGCCGTCCCGAACACACGCCAATCGCGCCGAGTGGTGTTGATTTGCTCCCGAAATCCACCAGCGAATACGACTTCAACTTCGGCCAAAAACGGCCAGGTGTCGGGGGTGTCGCCCTGGGTGTCGGGTGTGTTACCCTTGAGGATACTCCAGGGTTTTGTATACCAATCCTGTGGTGTAGCCCCCATTTTGTCCCTATCCCTAAGGCATTGACCCGAAACGACTTGCGGCGACCGCGAAAGCGGGCACATGGAACTTCTAATCCGCAGGTTGCAGGTTCGATTCCTGCCGGGCGTGCTGAGGGGTGAGGAGGAGGGCAGGGCGAGTGGGCCATGCACCGACGCGGGGGCGGGCTGCCGGGAGGTCACGAGTTGGGGCTTTGATGGGTGGATCGCAGCGTTTGGGGCGGTCCAATCGGGGTTTTGTCGGGGCGGAAGTCTTCGATCCCCGGTGGTCAAAACCCTCCGCGGTCTGGCAAACTCAGGCGGCCCACCGCCTCTCCGCCCCGCCCCCGCTGGACGCTTGCCTATGAGCGGCTCGCTCACGGCCGAACTGCATATCGCGACCGCCCGGGACGAGGTCTACCGGCAGGTTCGCCGTGCGGCGTGGTGGGGGCTGGTGATCAACCTGCTGCTGGGAGTGGCCAAGCTGGCGGGTGGCTGGTTGGCCGGATCATTCGCCTTGCTGGCCGATGCGGTCAACAGCCTGGGCGACACGCTGGCCTCGGGCGTGGTGCTGTATGCCTTGGCCATCGCCCGGCAACCGGCCGACGAAGAGCATCCGTTTGGCCACAGCAAGGCCGAGGCGATTGCCGCCAGCAACGTGGCGCTGTTGATCGTGATCTCGGCGGCGGCTTTGGGATGGGAGGCCCTGTCGCGGTGGGGCACCGAACACGCGGCTCCGCCGTTGTGGGCCTTGGCCTTGGCCGGGGCCAATGTGCTGATCAAAGAGGTCTTGTATCGCTACACCGTGCGGCTGGGCCGGCTCAACGGATCGGCCGCGCTGGAGGCCAGCGCGTGGGATCATCGCAGCGATGCCTTCGTGTCGACGGCGGTGTTTCTGGGCTTGCTGGCCATGTGGTGGGGCGGCCCCTCGTGGAGCCTGGCCGATACCCTGGCGGCGCTGGTCGTGGT
>JBJHDE010000174.1:4358-9620 GCA_050486385.1 Planctomycetales bacterium
GCAGCAGCGCTGCCGGTCTGATGGACCAGGATGCCTCGGAGGCCACTCGGGCGCAGGTGCGGCAGTTGGCGGCCGAAGTCGAGGGCGTCGCCGCGATCGAGAAGCTACGGCTGCGGAAGGCGGGGCTGGAGTTCTTTGCGGAGGTTCACGTCCAGGTCGATCCGGGCATCTCGGTGGCCGAGGGGCACGCCATCGGCGGCCGGGTCCGCACCCAGTTGCTGGCCGCCTTTCCCCTGGTCCGCGATGTGTTCATTCATTTGGAACCCTACGAGCCCCAGCCTCCCGCCGTCCAACATCCAGCCACACCCGCCCCCGACCCAGCCGCCGAGTCCCCAGCGCGATGAACCCCCGGCGTGCCGCCTTGGCCCCCGCATGCCGTTGCGGTGGACCTGGCGACGCCGGCGCGATGTCGGGGTTGCGTGGGCGGCTGGAAACTCAGTCGCCGGCCTGCTCAATTACGTAAATGGCCGTGGTGCCACTCACCTCGTTGCCGACCAGCAGCAAGGGGCGTCCCTGGGGGTCGGGGCTCTCGGAGGCCGGAACGAAACACAGGCCCTCGGGCCCCAAGTCCGACTTGGTCTGATCCGCCGCAAGATCTTGACCAATTGTGAAGTCGCGGGTGTTGATGTACTGCAGGAACTGGGTCTTCGCCGGCTCGGTCACATCGTAGACCATGATGCCGCTGACCCGCTCTAAGCCAAGAAAGGCATAGGTCCGGCCGTTAATGGTCCCCACGGCCAGGCCCTCGGGCTCGGGGCCTTTGCTGGCCGAGCGACGGTCGAGCTGTTTCGATTGGGCTTTGTGATCGGCATTGAAATAGTCGGGGTACAGTTCGGCAACCGTCTGTTCGATTTGCGAGCCGGTATCGAAGACAAGTTCCAGTTGATCGTCGGTCACCCGCCACACCGACATGCTCCGACCGCCATAGGCGTACAGGGCGTTGTAAACACAGTCCCGCTTGGCGTTGCCTTGCTTGTCGGACGGATCACCCCCATTGCTGACGCCCAGGGTCGTGGTCACTAACAACCGGCCCAGGTTGACGTCTTGTTGCAGGTTGGCCGCATCGGGGAAGGCCGCCGGGTCGAGCCTTAACTCGCCGACGCGGGCTTCTTCGGACCAGCCGCGGTAATCTCTTGAATCGCCTTCGTTGGCAGTCAGCAGGTACGTCTGGCCATCGGCCTCGAAGATCCGGATCGTGTCGGGTTGGTAAATCCCAAACACCGGCCAGTGGCGAATGTTGATGCCGTCGTCCCGATCGCTGGCATCGAAACCGCGGCCCGACCAGGGTCCCTTGGCCGACCAGTCCTTGTAACCCAGCGGCAGAATCTTGGTGACCGTTGCCGAAGGAATATCGACCAAGGCGATGGCATTGTTCTCTTGCAGGCAAACGTAGGCCGTTTTTGAATCGCTCGAGACCTCGATCCATTCGGGCTCCATGTCCTGGGCCACCGATGCGCCGGGTCCAAAGATCCTCACGCCTTGGGCCCGCAGCTCGTCGGCCTGGTCGTTGAAGGCGCGGAAATCGGCGGTCTTGACGGCCGACTGATCGAGCGATTCCAACCCCCGCGACAGGTCGATGATCGAGACCGAGCCTTCGGGATCGATCGTGTAGTCGGCGTTGGGTTCGCCCTCGTTGGCCACCAGCAGGTACCGCCCGTCGGGCGAGAAGGTCACGGCATCGGGCAGGGCGCCGACTTGCACGACGGCCTGGCGTCGGCCATTCGGATCGAAAAAAGCGACAAAGCCCGGGTCGGTTTTCTTTTCGGCTTCGACGGCCACCGCCACGACGCCCTTTTTGGTGGACACGCTGTTGGCGGTCGGGCCCACATCGGAAACATCCAGCGAAAACAACAGCGTCGGGGCCGCGGGATTGCGGAGGTCCAGCACGTCGACTTTGCCATTGGCGGCGTTGACCACGAAGGCGCGTTGCGAGTTCGGCTCATACGAGACGATCTCGGCGGCGCTCTTGTCGTACACGCCACTCTCGTAACGTGCCAGCAGGCTCAGGCGGATACCCTGGCCGTCGGCGGGGCTGGCCGGCGGATCGGCCTGCCCGCTGGGCAGGACCAGCAAGCCAGCCAAGGCAACGAGAATAGCGACACCCAGGGCCATGGAACGATTGCGGATCATGCTGGTTGCTTTCTTGGCAGGATTGAAAAACTGATGCCTCGGGACGTGTCGGCTGGTTAGCCTTGCACGTCCCGAGGCCATGCAGATAGCGGAGACTACTTCTTCAACTGAATGACCAGGTCGTCGGTCTCGTTCTGGATCTCGATGAAGTGCTGGGAGTCGCCGTCCTCGCTACTCTGCTGATAGCGTTCGGCAACGGACTTCCTGAGGTTCGCTTGGTTCCGATCTGTGAACCGCAGGTACACCTGATATTTGCCTGGCGCAATCGCGCTGCGTCCGCCATTCTCCAGGGCAAATTGGCCATCGGCTTGAATCGGGGCGGTGGCGCCATGCAGGCCGGTCTCCGGCCGAAGCACCAGCATTCCGCCGGTGAGCGGCGATCCGTTGGGCAGCACCACCTTTCCACTGACCGGCACGCCTTCGACCATGGGGGGCGGTCCGGATTGGTCACAACCGGTCAGAACCAGACAAACCAGACAGAGACCGGTAAGACAACGCAGGGCGACCATCGGCAACATCGGGGTATCGGGGGAAATGGAGGTTTCGGGAACCGAGGAACGTGGATCAAAGCGATGACGGGGCGCCGGAGACGGGCATCGTCCGACGCCCCGCCAAGCAAAACGGAATCCTCAATGATTCGTCGATTGGAACTCGTGGCCCCGGTGGCTTGTCCACCCGTGTACGGCCAGTCGTTTGCAGGTAGCAGTCAGGGAAAGCGGGTCGGGACCTGCAAACCGTGTGAAGTCTTGGACTGCCAAGGCAACAGGACCCGGCAATCAGATCATTCGTACAGATCGTTGCCCAAGACCTCGCCACCGCGGGGCGTCAGCAGCGCGGCGAAGGTGAAATGGCTGATCCTTTCGGTGAGGAATCGCACCGACCCATCGCACATGCTCACGTTCATGCCGCCAGGGTGGAAGCTGTAAGGCTCGCTATCGTTATTGCAGGTCATGATGCAGGTGCCCGTGGGATCGGTGCCACCGTTGATCGCACCCGTGATGGCGTCGGTGCCATCCATCGAGCCGGCTCCACCATCCGGGTCAATCCAGCCGTAGCCTTCCGGCCGAGGCAACACGGTGCCCATGTCGCGGCCCAGAACGTACCAGTTGGGCCGAGCGGCATTCTCCATGATCATCACCGTCTTGCTGGTGCCGTCGGTGATTTGCGAGATGCGGGTGTTCGCGAGTCGCGACAGCGCACCGTCCAGGTCCGCATTCGCCGGCGCCGTGGGATTCGGGATCCCGTTGGCCTCGTAGAAACGGTGCCGCACGCGGTGCATGACGATGTAATCGCTAGGGCCCATGACATTGCCATCCATCTCACTGCTGTACCCTTCGACCGGACGGCGGATGGTCCCCGCACCTGACGAGGGGCAGATGAACGTCGGGATGATCGTCTGGCCGGCGATGATATTCGTGCCTTCATCCCACGGAATATTCTTGTTGTAGATGGTCGAGAGATTGCCCTCTTCCATGTAATCCAAGACCACGACCCCCCAGCTCATGCGGCCACCCTGCAAGTCAAAGGGCCGCGAATTGGGGAAGTACCCAAACGCGCTCTCGTGATTGTGCATGGCCAGTGTCATTTGCTTCAAGTTGTTCATGCACTCGGCCCGGCGGGTCGCTTCACGCGCCGACTGGACGGCGGGGAGCAAAAGCCCAATCAAGACCACGATGATGGCAATGACCACCAACAGCTCAATCAATGTAAAACCCTGTCGCGATAAACTCACACGCATCGAAATTCTCCTGGGGGGACACACGTCTCCCACTCGCCCTCCCAAGCAACATTGCAAGGGACAAGAGGTCAGAACCATTGAGCCAGCGGGATGGTCGGAACGATAGGAGAGCTGTGTGAGAATTTGATGATCGCTTTGTGAATAGAATGCGAAGTATCCACAATTCTTGGAGCGGAACTAAGCGCGGGAACGCTCGCGAAGTAGTGCAATTCATGAGGCGAATTCACGGAAAGACTGCTTGGCGAAACGGGGTCTGGCTTGTTGTGAAACGCCCGCTATCCGGAGATATCCGAAGCAGCCTTCGTGGTCGCCCGAGGCGCACGACCCGAGGGTGAATTCCCTAGTGGTTACTGGTAGGCCCGGCCTTGGGGCCTTCGCTGGTGTTCACGAGTCGCTGGAATTTGCAGGGGCCTGGGTGTGCGACTCTCCAAAAGAGGTAATAAAACTGGCAGGGGAGTTTCCTGGGCGATGGGGTCTCACTTGGCCGCCGGCACGGGGCAACATCTGGTCATGAAAACAACTAGCCCCGTGAGTTCGTTCGTCACGCATGGGCGCTGTGGGCGGCGGGTTCACTCGGGAGCGACCCGCGGTTGCCGTGCCGAGAGATCCCGCTGGGATATTTATCAAGCTTCACACGGATCGACCCCGGTCGCAGGGTGTTTTGCGCTACCCCACGAGAGGAGTCATCGGCCAATCCCCGATGTGCCAATCGGTGCCGCCGTGACCGCGACACCCGAGGATCCGCCACGCCCGCGGCGACTTGACTCAGTCGACCAGCCGGCGATGCTAGCGGTGCGGGCTGGGCGTCCTGGTCCTGGCTCTTTGAGTCACCCGAGATTTTGGCAGGTTGGCACGATGAGATACGGCAGTGGAATTGTGGCATCGTGGGTGCTGGTCGGGGCCTTGATGGCTCAGGATGGCCCCGAGGCCCCGTTTCTCAACATGACGCCCAAGGAGGTTCGGGCGTTTGAGATCGAGGTCATGGAGAAGGTGGCCGACCTGGCCCTGATTCCTCCGCGATTGAATACCTCGCCACTGCCCGAGTACGACTACGACCAGCTCGACTATGGAATGACCATCGGGATTGAGCGGACCCCTGGCGGGCGGCTGTGGGCCTGCTGGGTGGCGGGTGGCGACAGCCCCGAGGCCTTTTTTGTGCTGGCGACCAGCGACGACGACGGCGAAACGTGGTCGTCGCCGCGGTTGGTCATCGATGCCCAGTCGAAAACCATGCCGATGGGCCGCAGCATCCTGGTGGGCAATCTATGGACCGATCCCGCAGGGCGGCTGTGGCTGATCTTCGATCAATCGATGCACATGTTCGATGGCCGCGCGGGCGAGTGGTTGGCCCGTTGTGACAACCCCGTTGCCGAAGATCCCACCTGGACCGAGCC
>JBJHDE010000175.1:0-9603 GCA_050486385.1 Planctomycetales bacterium
GCGATTGGTTGCGGGGTTTGGCACGCTCAAGGTATTTGTCAGCGATGACGGCCACTCCTGGCGACCGGGCCCGCATGCGTTGCGGGTCATCGAGGGGCCCTACTTCTCGGTCGGCCTGTTCGCCCGGGCCGATGAGGGCTCGTGCCGGATTGAACTCGAATCGGTCGAGATTCAAGAGTTTGCCGCGCTGCGGGAACTGGTGCCCGACGAGGTGTATCACCGCGCCGAGGCCCTGCCCATGTTCGACTCGCTCGGGGCGTGGCACACCGCCATGCTGGCCATTTTGCCCGAGGATATCGCCTTGGACGACTGGCGGCGGGCCGTCGCCTTGCGGACGCTGGAGGCCCACCCCGATCGTCGCCTGGGCCACGCACTGCTATTCAGCCTGACCGACGAAGCCACCGCCGATGCCACACGCAGCATCGATTGGCGCCGGGCCGTACTTGACGAGATGGTCCTGCTGGCCGATGCGCACGAGAGTGACGTCTGCGAAACGGTGGTCGGCCGCTTTCATGAATGGGGCCGGCAACTGGCGCGCGAGGGCCACCCCCAACCCTGGAGTGTGACGGCCCAGGCCCTGTTGAATGCCCCCATTCAAAGTCCGCACGGCAGGTTTGACCTGTTCCCCCGCGATCTGATTCGCCAGGAGATTCTGGCAGCCGCCACCGAAGGCCGCTTCAACGACTTGGCGGAAACCATCGATCGGGCGTTGTTCTACAGCACCGGCAATCGCGACGAGTCGGACCGACGGGGCGACTCCGACGATCTGTATCGCCTGCTGGCTTGGGGCCAGAGTGTGGCCGAGCGGCGGGTGGCCGAGTATCGCCCCGCGGTGCCCTTGGATCGCAACCTCGCCTGGCGGCATCCCCTGGTCGAGACGCTCAGCAAAGAGGGCTACAACATCCTGGCCGAGTTCCAAGCCGCTCTGGAAGGCGAGAGCTTCCGCGACGCCTGTCAGATTATCGCGTCCAGCAGCACCGAAGGCGCCCTGGGCCTGCTGCCGGAAGCTAGCGACTCGGAACTGTTGGTCTCGCTGCCGGGGGCCGTGGCCCTGGCCATGAGCGGAAGCGAAGAACTCCGCCGGGTGATGCGGGACGAGATGGGACCGATCGGCCAGCTTCGCGTGCGTCGCGCGATGGCGCGCCGCGACCACGAAGCCATCCGCGCCGCGACCGTGCAGTTCTATGGCACCGACGCCGCGGCCGAAGCCCACGTCTGGCTGGGAGACCGCGCCCTGGCCAGTGGCGACTTTGCCGAGGCCATCAGCCAGTATGCCCAAGCCCTGGCTCACGGCAGCCAGGAACTGTCGACCGACCTCGAAATGCGGCGACGGCTGGCGGCCGCTTTGATGGGCCGCGATGTCGGACGCCCCGCACGGCGGGCGGTCACCCTGGGCGAGATCACCCTGTCGGCCGACGAGTTTGAACGGATGGTCTACGCCCTGCGAAGCGAACGCGAGGCGGCTAGCCCGTTTGCTGGGGATCGCAGCGAAGTGGCGGCTCAAGAAACCCGCCAGCAGGCCCCGCCCCGCATGGAGTACACGGCCGAAAAAGTCGCCGACTTCAGCGGTTCGAGCGGCCGTGGCGGCGGCCGAAACCGCGGCACCAAGCAAGACTGGGCCGGCCGACAAGCCACGCTCACGCTGGCTGGCGATCTGCTGCTGGTCTCCAATCGGTTCGAGATCCGGGCCTACAACCGCGACTCGGGCGAGTCCCGCTGGGCGGCCAGTACCGGTGGCCAGGAAGGTCATATCCACGGCTGGTCCATGGTGCCCATGCAACCGCTGGTCGTCGGCCAACAGGTCTACCTGCGACGACTCACACGCAGCGGGCCCGAGCTGGTGGCCCTGGATCTGGAGGATGGCAAGGTCCTGTGGCGACAACAGCCGGGCCTGGGGCTGGCCAGTGACCCCGTGCTGGTGCAGAACGAACTGTTTGCCTTTGGGCTAACCAGCGGCCTGGGCAATATGTTGCACGTTGAGCTGCTGCAGTTCGACCGCAATAGCGGACACATTCAATCGCGGCGACGGATGCTGCAGTTCCGCGATGTCTGGGATCAAGAAATGCCCATCCTGGCCACCGTCCAGGGCACACGGATTGTCGCCAGCTTGGGCGGCACCGTGCTGTGTTGCACCCCCGATGGCCGTCCCCAATGGTTGCGGCGGCAGACCTGGATTCCCAGCCAGCAAGACGACGCCAGCAGCCAGCAAGCCTACGCCACCCCGTTGGTCAGTCAGGGCCAAGTGCTGGCATCGCAGCCTGGCGTGCCGGCGTTGGAGTCCATTGACCTGGCGACGGGTCGACTGATCTGGCGATTTGTCCACGAGGGCCTGGTCCGTACCGTGGGCGTGGCCGACGACGTCGTGGTGGTCGAAGTGCATGAGGGGTTCTTGGGATTGGAAGCCGCAACGGGCGTGGTGCGTTGGAGCCAGACGCTTCCTGGTGGTCATCTGGAGGCCCGCTTGCTGGGCGGTGCCGATGGCCTGCTGGTCACCAGTGCCGGCCAAGTCAGCGACAACCGTCGCTCGCCGGTGCTGTCGTGGATCGATCCGGCCAGCGGACGCCTGACCGCCCGGTTCACCGTGACCAGCCTGTACAACCGAGTCGCCCTGTTTGGGCCCGCGGCCTGGGATGGCCAACGGCTGTGGGCCCTGTGGGCGCCCCAGTTCGAGGGCGACAACGCGGCCCGGCGATCGCTCTATCGATTGATTCCCACCGAGACCCCGTTGCCGCCGCTGGACCATGCCGGTCCGTCCGATGGGGTTGCGAACGTCGAGCTGGTGGACGATGCGGCCGAGGCCCTGGCCATGACCCTGCCGGGTTGGCAATTGCTGGATGCGGCCGGCAAGCAGAACTGGGTGCCCCCGGGCCGCCAGGATCAGCCCGAACGCCCGCGGGTGCAAGTTAAAGCGGCCAAGGATCGCGACGCCAGCCTGGTGCGGCGGCTTGAGGTTCCCGAACAACAGGCCGCCCAGCTTCATGTAGTCGCCAAGGCCAGCCAGCGGCTCAGCGGTCGGGTGTTGGTGTATTGGAACGGGCAACCGGTCGACCAGCTCACCTTGCCGCTGGAGGGCGAAGAGTGGATCGATTGGGAATTGACCCTGCCCGTGGCCTCCCGGCTGGACAACGCCCTCGAAGTGCGGTTCGAGCACCGCGGTGGGTCCACGGTTTCCATTGGCTACGAGCAATTGACCGTGACCCTGCCCGAGGCCGCCGACTGAGGCCTGCCCGCCCGGTTCCCCCTGTGCGGGTGATCGCCGATTCCTTCCGCCATGGCCCCGACCGCGAACCCGCCGCTGCGGTTCGATGGGCCGCCTGAGCAAAAATTCTTGTTCAGCCGGGCACTGGCAATTGGTTCATGGTATCCTTAACATCGGAACTGGTTGATCGGTCAGGTGGGCCGGAACCTAGCAGCGCGCCAAGATATTGGGGGAGGCTCGAATGAGTCGATTGAATCGTCGCCGGTTTTTGGAAGAGTCGCTCTTGGCGGCCGCCGCCGCGGCCACCGCTGGTGGACTGGCCGACTCGATGGCTTATGCCGATGAGTCCAATCAGAGCAAGAGCCCCAACGAGCGGTTGGCGGCTGTGGTCGTGGGTGTGAATGGTCGTGGCAACAACCTGTTGAGCGACCTGATGAATCGACGTGACTGCGAAGTCACCTACATCTGCGACGCGGACGAGGCCGTGGGCCAGCGCCGTTGCGACGAGGTCGAGAAGAAGACCGGGCGTCGGCCCAAGTTTGTGAAGGACATGCGGAAGGCCTACGAGGACGAATCGCTGGACCTGATGGCCACCGCGACGCCGAACCACTGGCACTCGCTGTGCTCGATCTGGGCCATGCAAGCTGGCCTGGACGTTTACGTTGAGAAGCCTGTCAGCCACAACGTGTGGGAAGGCCGCAAGATGGTCGAGGCCGCCCGCAAGTACAATCGCATCTGCCAGACGGGCACCCAGAGCCGCTCGAACAAGGGCATGCGGGACGCCATGGCCTTCCTGCACGCTGGCGGCATTGGCCGGGTCGAGATCGCTCGGGGCCTGTGCTACAAGGGACGTGGATCGATTGGCGCCCCCGGCAGCTACCAGCCGCCCAAGAGCCTGGATTTCAATTTGTGGACCGGTCCGGCCGAGCTGGAAGAGCCCCTGGGCCGTCCCAAGCTGCACTACGATTGGCACTGGGTCTGGAACACCGGCAACGGCGACCTGGGCAATCAAGGCATCCACCAGATGGACCTGGCCCGCTGGGGTCTGGGTAAGTCCGACTTGGGTCAGGCGGTGATGAGCTATGGCGGTCGGGTGGGCTACACCGATGCTGGCGAAACCGCCAACACCCAGGTCTGCCTTCACGACTACGGCGATTCGCTGCTGGTCTTCGAAGTCCGCGGCCTGAAGACCGACGCCCTGCGTGGCGCGAAGGTCGGCAACATCTTTGAAGGCACCGACGGCTACGTCGTGATGACCAGCTATTCCAACGGCGTGGCCTTGGACAAGAGCGGCAAGGAAATCAAGAAGTTCGGCGGTGGCGGCAGCCACATGGGCAACTTTGTCGATGCCGTCCGCAGCCGTAAGGTCGAGGACCTGACCGCCGACATTGAAGAGGGCCACCTGTCGAGCGCCCTGTGCCACTTGGGCAACATCTCGCTGCGGCTGGGGCAACCCACCACCGTCAGCGAAGTCCGCGAGCGGGCCAAGGACAATCCGCTGTTCGAGCGAACCAGCGAGACCTTCGACCGTTTTGCCGAGCACCTGGCCAACAACAGCCTGCCCATTGAGGCCACCGAGATCCTGTTGGGCCCGCAACTGACCCTGGCTGGCGAGCAGTTCACCGGAAACATGGCCGACAAGGCCAATCCGATGCTCACCCGCGAGTACCGCGCCCCGTTCGTGGTTCCCAAGGAAGTCTGATCCCGTCAGGCCCCACCCGGGCCGCACGGTTCAGCTTTTCAGCAAGCCGATTGAACAACGCCGCTGAGTCGATGGTCCTGCATCGATTCAGCGGCGTTTGTGATGGTTGGGCCAATTCACTCAGCGATTCACTCACTCCTCGCCACGCAACCGGCTGGCTGCCTCCAGGCTGTTGGCTTTGCGGGCGGCCGACTGATTGCTGGCCTCGGCGTAGCCCACATAGCCGTTGCGGTCGCGGGCTTCGACCCGGAAGTACAGCACCCGGTGATTGAACTCGCTGTTGGGCCAGACAAACCGACCGGTGTTTTCCAGTTCCGAGGCCAGCGGATTCCACGGGCCATTCGGAGCGTAACTGAAGTACACGGCAATCGGCCGATCCAGCAAGTTGTGGTCGTCGGCCTTCCAGCGGATTTCGATCTCGCGACGCCGCGCGGTGTTGGTATCGGTAATCCCCAGAATCTCGACCTCGGGCTCCGAGGCATCCACCTCGATCCAGATCTCGGGACGATCCCCCGCACTCGGCTGCCGTTGACCAGCCGGCACTCGGCCGCCCCGGGCGACGTAGCGGAAGCCGTAGACGCCATCGCCGGGCACTTCCACCTGAGCCGGACTGCGGCCGTCTTCGTCCAAGGCGAACAGTTCCCACGTCTGGCCACCATCAGCGGTGCCCCAGATCTCGATCTGCTCGGCACCCTCGGGGGCCAGCTTGGCCGTATCGTAATGCAGTTCAAACCGCGGGTAGTCCACCAAATAAGGCTTGATGCCCTCGGGCGGCTCGAATCGCGGCGGAGCCTGGGGCGCCGGTCGGCCCGGAGTTTCGCCGCGCGTGGGCGGCGGCATCCCCGGCGAACGGTCCAGGTCCTCGGGCCGCTCGTTCAAACCCATGCGGCCGCCGGTTGAAGGCGCCTCGCGCCCCGGAAACAGATCCGCCGCCGACGTCAGACCGGGCTCCCCACCGCGGCGGGGAGCCTCGGGGCGACTCACCTCGTAGGCCACACGATCGACGGATCGTTGATCGGCCATCTGTGGGGCCGGGGACTGGGTGGCCCGCTTGCGAGCTTCCTCAATGGCCTGGCTGTCGGCCGCCGCCTGTTGGCCACGCACCCGCTCGCTCCGCTGGGGATCGAACCGTGCGATCACCGCCGAGGCGTTGCCTGCCCGGTCGACGGCGGTTGCCCGAATCTCAAGGGCATCCTGCTGCGGCGGCAACTCGGTGCGACCGCTCCACCCGCCCGAGACCGCCACGGTCTGCCAGGGCTCATCGGTGTCGGCTGGCCGCGATTGAATCAAGGGCCGCTTGCCCAGGGGATAGTCTTCGAACACGTCCCAACTGATGACCAACTGTCCGGCTTCACCTCGCATGGCTTCAAGCGAGATCTGCGGCGGCTCGCGATCAATCACGACCTTAAGCTCGGGGACGGTATCCTTGGCGCTGTTGTCCGGCGGCAAACGCTCGCCGCCAAAGGTGATCGTGCGGACCACGAACCAGATTTCGCCCTGCCACTCGCCTTGGTAGACAAAGTGATCCCGATCGGGACTGACCGTGGTGTACAGCGACCAGGCCCCCTGCTCGGGGCGAAACCAAAGCTGCACCTCCTTGGCCTCGCGGTCGGGGCTCTCGGCTTTGCTCAGCTCAAAGGGAATCCGAAACTGCTGCTGCCGCACGAACAACCGTTCGTCGGCCTCGACGGTGACCAAACCGCCCAACCAGCAGGCAGCCAAAAGCCAGAGTGTCGTCCGCATGGGTGCTTCCTTGCTTTGGTGCGGGACGCATCGGCCGACAACGAAGGGTCCGCCGAAAAGATGGGGGGCCGCGTCCTGAGTCTTCGCGGCTCCGGTATCGTCCTGATCCCGCCCGCGAATTGACAAATTGTAACGATTATTCGGATTTTTCTGGATCGGCTCAGCCGGCAGTCAACGATTCCCGCGTCGTCCGCACAATCTCTACGTACTGCTTGGCCAGTTCGGTGATTTGCGACCAATCGCCCTGGGCCACTGCCTTGGGGGGCACCAGAGAACTGCCCACCCCCAGGGCGACGGCCCCCGCCTTGATGAAGTCGGCCGCGGTATCCAGGTCCACCCCGCCGGTGGGCATCATCCGCACCTGCGGCAGCGGGCGAGACAGGGCCTTCAAATAGGCAGGCCCGGTCACATCCGAGGGAAAAATCTTCACCACATCGGCACCCGCCTGCCAAGCCGACACCACTTCGGTGGGGGTAAACGCCCCTGGCAGCACCAGTTTTCCGTACCGTTTGCACAGGGCGATCGTGGGAAGATCGACAATCGGCGCCACGATGTACTCGGCCCCGGCCAGAATCGCCGAGCGGGCGGTCTCGGGATCGAGCACCGTCCCAGCCCCCAACAGGATGGAGTCGCCCAGCCGATCGGCCACTTGCTCCAGCACCTGCACGGCCTTGGGCACGGTGAAGGTGATCTCGATGGCCGTCACCCCCCCATCAAGCAGGGCCTGGGCGACATCGACCAGCTTCTCGGGACGATCGTAGCGGACCACCGCCACGACACCGGTATCCAGCAGTCGGTGGAGTTTTGAAGGCGAAGCCATACGAGAGATCCGGCTTTTTGAAAAGTTTGCACACCCGACAACCGACACCGTCCGCCACGAATCAGGCCAAGTGAGGGGAAAGGCCCTATCTAATGAATGGGTCTCGTGGCGGATTTCGCGTGGAGGATAGGGTGTTTCGGGTTGTGGGTCAACGCGGACCGCGATTCCGGCCGTTTGGCACGCGGTGTGCTTTAGAAAATCTCATCGAAATCGGGGCCGTTCGGCCCTCAAAGTTGCGTCCCCAGTCCTGACGAGCCGCCATGATGCCATTGAATTGCTGGACGGCACCGCCAAGGACGGGCATAATAACTGGGGTTCGGGAAACCTTCTCCCAGTTGACTGTTGATTATGCCGGTCCTGAGCGATGCGACCAACGCAAACATTCTATCGCTGTTAGGGCTGGTGGCGCTGCTGGCGGTGTTAGCCTTCGTAGCGAGTTATCTTGTGCGAAAGCTCCGCCCTCAGGCTTCGGACGCGGCTGCCGATACCCATTCTATCTGGTCGAGCTTCCGCGCCATGCGGCAGAGGGGCGAGTTGACCGAGCAGGAGTATCGCCGCATCCGTGAGCGGTTGTCGGCCAATCTCAGGACAGAGTGGGACCAGCAGCAGAACACAAACCACAGGGTGGCATCGAACGGGGACACTCCCCAAGGCGACCAGGCGGTTTCGGGTGGGAGGCCCGCAACCGACGAATCGCCCCAAGTCGATGAGCCGCCCCAGCAGTGAGGTTAGGCTTCTCCAAGGCGGACACGGATGACCCCTCGGTAAGCATTGGTGTCGGGCCGGGCGTGGGCCGAATGCCCCCGCGTACGGCATCCATCAACTCTTATGACTTTGCGCGACCAGGCAGGATGCCAACTTGAACTGGTTGCCAAGGCCGGGACATCTGGGATCGAAGGAGCTACCATGCCCCAAACTACGGACTTCTCCGGCGGAAAACGCTCGGGCTCGGGCGGGACACGTAATCGGAACGCCCATTGCTCATTTTGCCGGAAGAGTTACCGCGACGTCGGCCCCCTGGTCGAAGGACCCGGTGACGTCTACATCTGCGGCGAGTGCATCGACCTGTGCCAGAGCATTCTGGACCAGGAGCGGCGCCGCCGCGGCACGACAAAGCCGCTGTTCAGCAAAATTCCGACACCACGCGAAATCGTTGCCGAACTCGATCAGTTCATCATCGGCCAAGAGCAGGCCAAAAAGGTGCTGGCCGTCTCGGTCAATAGCCACTATAAGCGGCTCACCCACGACAGCGAGGCCTCGGGCGTCGATGTCGACAAAAGCAACGTCATGTTCATTGGCCCCACCGGCAGTGGCAAGACGTTGATGGCCAAGACCCTGGCCCGCATCCTCAACGTGCCCTTCGCCATTGGCGATGCCACCACGTTGACCGAAGCGGGCTACGTGGGCGAAGACGTCGAGAACCTGCTGCTCAAGTTGTTGCACGCCGCCGATTTCGATGTCGAGGCCGCCCAACGCGGCATTCTGTACATCGACGAGATCGACAAGATCGGCAAGACCAGCAACAACGTCAGCATCACCCGCGACGTCTCGGGCGAGGGCGTCCAGCAAGCGTTGCTCAAAATGCTGGAAGGCACCGTGGCCAATGTCCCGCCGCAGGGCGGCCGCAAGCATCCCGAGCAGCAGTACATTCAGGTCGACACCTCGAATATCCTGTTCATCTGCGGCGGCACCTTCGTGGGCATCGAGGACATCGTGGCCCGCCGGCTGGGCAAGCGGTCGATCGGCTTCGCGTCGGACTCGGCTCCCGACTTCTCCGATAAGGCTCGCGGCGAACTGCTGGCCCAGGTCACCAGCGACGACATCCTCGAATTCGGCCTGATCCCCGAACTCGTCGGCCGTCTGCCGGTGGTCTCCAGCTTGCAACCGCTCGACGAAGAGGCCCTGACCCGGGTGCTCAAGGAGCCCCGCAACGCCCTGGTCAAGCAGTTCCAGCAGTTGTTCCAAATGGAAAACGCCCACGTGACCTTCACCGACGGTGCCCTGCAGGCCATCGCCCGCAAGGCCCTCAAGAAGGACACCGGGGCCCGCGGCCTGCGGTCCATTGTCGAGAATGTCATGCTCGACATCCTGTTCGAGTTGCCCGATCAAACGCCCGGCGGTCACTATGTGATCACCGAG
>JBJHDE010000176.1:0-2753 GCA_050486385.1 Planctomycetales bacterium
GACAGGGGTGTATGTGCGGCTCCGAGGGTCGAAAATGTATTTGCGGATCGTCGACGCCTTGCCTCGCACCCCGTCGAGGCAGTATCAACCGATTCTGGGGCAGACGTCGCGGGACCTGTATCTTGAGTTCGAACCCGACGGTCTGCCCGAGTTGGGCTGGGCCACCGGCATCGGCAACATCCGTCGCGGCCGACCCGTCAAACCCAGCAAGAAGTCCACGCCGTTTCCCAGCAATTGGGCGTGAACCAGGTTCGCCCCGGGCAGAGAGCGGGGCGACGGATGTGTTTGTCGTGCTTTTTTCCCAGAACGGGTGGCCGCCAGCATGGCATCGGAAAAAACTGTATCGTCTCGTCGTTGGCTGAAACGTCCCCTGCGTCTCGCGATCGTGGGGCTGTTGGTCCTGCTGGTGGGTTTTGTCGGTTACACGCAGTGGGAGTACTTCCGCCACCCGATTGTGATCTCCCACGATTACGTGGCCGACTTTCATGCCCTGATGCCCGAAGTGCATCCGGACGAAGCCGCCTACCCCACGCTGCGCGAGATTGCCGAGGCCTTGCCCTGGCCCAGCCAGATCGCGCCGCCCGGTCCGGAGATTGAAGGAAGAGCCTTCGAGCGCGAACTCACGCTCTGGAATGAAGTTCAGTCGATCTATCCGTCTCTTCGCGACAATATTGCTCAAATCCATGATGTTGTTGATCGGCCCCTGCTGGGCTTCCGTCTGGAAGCTGCCGATCCCGCGAATTTGCGGGACTTTGCAGGGATGGGTGATATGTCGCTAATGGCTATGCCGAAGTTGATGAGATGGCTCTTGGTTGAAGCCGCTCTTGCCGAAGACCAAGTGGAACGTGAATCATTGGTTCGTGCGCTGAACAGTGTTCTTCGGCTGGCGTATCTTCAAAGGGAAGTGCCTTCATACACTGTTCGACTATTCGCCCATGGTCCCGAAAGCGAGGCGTACCGTAGGATTCACCAACTCGCGACACACGAACCAGCATTGCTCGACCTGGACGATCTGGCGTGGCTCCAAGAGACCATTGCGTCGCGGCCGTCCGTGACCTTCCCGTTAGCAGGCGATCTTCTGCTCGTGTGGGATGCCATGCAGCACGGGTTCTCGGATCGCGGCGATGGTGACGGATATGTCTCTGTGACGGCGCTCGCCGAGTATTTTGAGGTGCCTTCGAACCCAATGGGTACGTGGCCGGTGTTGGGCCTACTGCCTTATCTCACCGTCTGGGGTGGTGTTCCTTCGCGGAGACAAACCCGAGAGATCATCGAGGATTACATGACCGAGTGTGCTTCCATGCTGGAAGTTCCATTCTGGGAACGTGAATTCGTCGATGGTCTGGGCCTTGACGATTCTGGTCCCATCAGCCCGTTGGTCTGGAATTGCTTTTCGTCCTCTCCTGGACGTAAGGACTTTACCCATCGGCATCTGGAGATCGAGGCCCAATTGGCATTGACCCTCTTGGCGGCGGGCCGCTATCACGCCGAGCAGGGGCATTGGCCGGCGGAGTGGGAGGCGTTTGTGCCGGACTATCTGCCGGAGGTGCCGTTGTGCCTGTTGACTGGCAAACCGCTGGTCTGGCGATTGCACGAGGGCCGACCGTTGGTCTACTCGCTGGGGCCTGATGGGCAGGATCACGGCGGCTGGCCCACCGAAACCCCGTGGAACGAATTGGATTACGGCGCGGTACTCGAAGCCGTCGCGGCGGGCAATCCCGATGGGATCGAAGGCGACTGGGTCCTCTGGCCGCCCGAGGCCACACGTCGCCAGGAAGATGGGGCAGATGAGCATGGGCATATTCCTAACGCCGCAAGCGTTGACTCGCCCGAGGCAGAACTCTCACCCTGAGCCGCGTTGGCACCGTTTGGGCTGGGCACTTGGCCTGCTGCTGCTGTCCGTCGCGGTTGCCGACGCCCAAACCCGCCGAGACGCCGGCCCCGAAATCCGTGTGGTCACCGATTCGCGGGTGGTTCCGGTGAACGCCCGCTTCGAGGCCCGCGAGTCGAATCGCTCGGCCCAGGGCATCCGCTACACCTGGGACTTTGGCGACGGGACCTACGGTTCGGGCCGCGAGGTCCAACACCGTTATCAGCGGGCGGGGCGGTTCACCGTGGAAGTCACGGCGACCGACGCGCGGGGGCGGACTCGTCAGTCTCAAGCCGTACTGGAAGCAGGCAACACCCCGCCGGTGGCGCGGCTCGCGACGAGTGCTATTGAGGGGCATCCGCCCTTCGAGGTCGAGTTCGACGCGACCGCCAGCCACGATGCCGACGGCCATCCCCTGAGCTTTGCCTGGGACTTTGGCGACGGCACCCGCGGCATCGGCTCGCGGCTGACGCATCGGTTCGACAACCAGAGGCGTAGCTACGAGGTGGTGCTGACCGTCGACGATGGGCACGGCGGCGTCGATACCGCCGGGGCCACGATTCGGGTGATCGATCAGGTGCCGGGGCCGAGCATCCAGCTCGATCGGACGCGGGGGCTGCCGCCCTTGGCCGTGATCTGCCAGGCCCATTTGCCCGAGGATTGGCCCGCCGATGCGACCGGGTTGACCTGGGATTTTGGCGACGGTACCCAAGCCCAGGGGCCGCGGGCCCGACACGTCTTTCGCAAGTTGGGCGAGTTCACCATTCGGCTAACCGCCCGACATCCCGAAGGCCGGGTCGTTTCCACTGAGCGGCGGGTCGTGGTCGAGAACCGTCCGCCGCTCGTCGTGCTGGCGGCCAGCGGCGACGACCCAGCCCCCACC
>JBJHDE010000176.1:2763-8193 GCA_050486385.1 Planctomycetales bacterium
AATCGCAGGCGTGGCGCCGTTGACCGTGCGGCTGGATGCGACGGCCTCGCGGCAGCCCGACGATCAGCCGTTGGCGTTTCAATGGCGGATGGGCTCGCTGGTCCGCTCCGGGGGCGTCGTCGATCACACCTTCACGGCCGTGGGGCGGCACTCCGTGGTGCTGGAAGCCCGCGATGGCCAGGGCGGACTGCGGCGGCAGACCCGTTGGGTGGACGTTCACCGGCGGGACGGCACCCGCATGGCCGATCAACTAACCCAGCGACTGGTGCATGGGTTGCTGGCTTGGCGGGCGCCCAGCGATCACCCCTCGGCCGCTTTGCATCACCAATTGGCCGATCTGGGCGAGACGCGCGTGGGCCTGGAACGCACTATCAACCGCCCGCCGGGTTGGACCGAGCCGCCAGAAACGCTGAGTGTGCTGTCAGGCTACCTGCTGGCCGAGACCCCCGGCGATTACGCTTTCTGGCTGGAAGGCGGTCACCGCAGCCTGTGGTTGGGCGGCACGCATGTGGCCAGCACCGAGGATGGCCAGCCCGGCACGGGTCGGCTGCGGTTGGCCCGTGGCTATCACCCCTTGCTGGTGGTCGATCACCCCACGCCCACCGCCGAGCCGCGTTGGGTTGATTGGCAGCCACCGGGACGACCGCGGCGAAGCCTTCCCGATGGGGTTTTGCTCCGCGAGTCGGAGTTTCCGTTGCATGTCGAGAGCACAGCGGCGGTCGCTGCCGAGAGCCGTCCCACCGCCCGACTGGTCATGGATCCGGCACGCAGCCGGGGCGAGCATCTGAACGCCGTGCTCGAAGCCGTGGACGGTCAAAGTCCGTTGGGACACCGGCTGCACTACACCTGGCACTTTGGCGATGGCCGCACGGCCGAGGGGCCACGGGTGACCCACGGCTTTTCGAGTGGTGTGTACACCGTGACATTGGTGGTGGACGATGGTCACGGCGGCATCAGCCAACGCGAGCGGACATTGTTGGTCACACCCAGTCCTGCGCGGCGGCTGGGTCTTGTGTTGGGGCCCGAGCCGCCCGACGCGCGGCTTGTGGCTGGCTGGGTGCCGCAGGGATCGTGGAATGCCCTGACCAGCCAGCCGTTGGTCGATCACCGTGGCCAGGAGCTGCCCGTCACCGTGGCCAACAGCTTGCAATGGAGCGATGACGAGTCGCTGACCAAGGTGGCCGCTGGTTTGCCGCTGGTTCAGGCGGTGGCGATCTCGGGCGAGTTGACCCTCGAAGGCATTCCCTACAAGCAGTACGACGTGATCTTGGGCTGTGCGGCGGTTGGTGTCCCCAATCGGATGACCGTCGCCGTAGGGCAGCAGATCGTCGAAGCCAAGCCCAGCGAGCAGCCCTGGGACGGCCGTCTGCTACCCGGCCGCGATGTGATTCTCTTCCGCGATCTCGCGCAGCGGGCCCTGACGCTTCGCGTCGACGGCTTTCAAGCCGGTGTCACCACGGTGCAAATCGTCGATCGCTCGCGCGAGTGACGCAATCCACGCACGGGTCGCGATTGGGCCTGCCGTCATGGGTGGCCGCGGGTGCGGGAATCTACTCCTCCTGCGGCAGCAAGTGCCCCATCTTGTCGCGTTTGACGGCCAGATACTCGCGGTTGTGGGGATTCGCGGTGGCGACGATCGGCACCTGTTCCACAATCTGCAGGTCGAAGCCGCCGTAGATGAAGGCGTCGGTCTTCTTGGGGTTGTTGGTCAGCAGGCGGATTTTCGAGAGTCCCAGGTCTTTGAGCAACTGGATGCCAATGCCGTAGTCCCGCATGTCGGCCTTGTGGCCCAAGGCCAGGTTGGCCTCGACGGTGTCCATGCCGCGATCCTGCAGGCCGTAGGCTTTGACCTTCTCGACCAGGCCGATTCCCCGGCCCTCTTGCGGTAGGTAGATCAAGGCCCCGGTGCCCGCCGTGGCGATCCGCTCCAGAGCGCTGTGGAGCTGGTCACCGCAGTCGCAGCGAAGACTGGCAATCAGGTCGCCGGTGAAGCAACTTGAGTGCAGACGGACCAGTGGGGCCTCTTCGTCGTGCAGGTTGCCAAAGCGGATGACCACCGGGTTTTGCGACTCGTACTTCACGCCGTAGGCGATAATCCGGGCCATGCCGTAGCGGGTGGGCAGGTCGGCCTCGGCCAGGCGTTCAACCAGTTGCTCGCGCTGTCGGCGGTAGCGGATCATCTCTTCAATGGTGACGATCGGCAGATTGTGTTGGGCCGCCAGGCGGAACAGCTCGTTGCGATCGGCGCGGTTGCCCTGCGGGTCGAGGATTTCGCACAGCACCCCGGCTGGATGCAGGCCGGCCATGCGGGCCAGGTCGACCGAGGCCTCGGTGTGGCCCGCGCGCCGCAGCACGCCGCCTTCCTTGGCCAGCAGCATGGTCACGTGGCCAGCAGCGCGGAAGTCGCTGGCCTTGCTGGACGGGTTGAGCACCTCGCGGATGGTCAACGCCCGCTCGTCGGCGGTGATGCCGGTGCGGCAGTCGCGATGATCGATCGGGGTGAGCATCGGCGTGTCGAACGGGGTCTCGCCGGGATTGGCCAAACGGTGCAGTTTGAGACGTTCGCGGGTCTCCTCGAGCACGGCCAGGCAGAACATCCCGCGGCCGTTGAGGATGAAGTTGATCGTCTCGGGCGTGGCCTTTTCGGCGGCACAGATGAAGTCGCCTTCGTTCTCGCGGTCCTCGGCATCGACGACAATCACCACGCCGCCATTGGCGATTTGGGCGATGGCGTCTTCGATCGAGGAGAATCGGTTCGACATGATCGGGGCTCTCGGGGGCAGGCGTTGATCCACGGGATTATAGGCGCCCCCCGACAACTTCGAGCACCCGGAGCGTGCGAACTGGTCGCAACCGGGGAGTTGTCGCCGGGGGAGATTCGGGCAGACTGAAGGACACGGCGGGCGTTGCCCACCCTTGGGGGTTGGCGTCCGCCCTGCTCCCGCCCGGCGGGACGAGTGTCCGCGAACCCGTGCCTTGACGAATTGGTCGGCCAGATGCCCATGCTACCGCGGGAAGAATACGTCGAGCAGGCCCACTTTTTCAGCATGCTGGCCGAGCGGTATCGCCAGAATCTGCCGATTCAGGACTCGATTGCCGATGGCCGCGAGGAGCTGCTGAGCACCTCGCAACTGCTGTTGGCCGCGGGCTTTCTGTCGAGCGAGGTCCGTTACAGCGGTCAGATGGCTCCGGCCATGGCCCGCCTGGAACACTATTTCACGCCGTTTCAAACGTTCATCGTGGCCGCCTCGGAGGACGAGGCCGGTCGGCTGGAGTTTGCCACGGCCTTGAAGATTTTGGAACGCGAGGCCCGCTACAAAAGCGAGGAGCCCACTCCGCAGGGGGTGTTCTTCTTTCAGTTCGAGTGCCTGGCCCGCAACCGCCTGGGCTACGACCGCAGTTTAGACGCCATCGCGGGCGACCCGATCTTCGACGCCGATTGGAAGAGCTGGATCAGGATGGTCCGGCGGCAACTGGGGTTGGTTGAACTGGCCGACCTGGTCTATAGCCGAAGCTCGTTCATGAAGCGGCAGTTCGAGCGGGAAGGCCGCGGGCTGTCGGATCCCGATGTGGCGATCCTGTTTGGCGAGAAGGAAGGCAAGATCGCTTTTGCTAACCGCTCGCGGGACCCGTTGTACCTGTTTGCGGCGTTGGCTCGCCATTTGAACTACCCCCAGGTGCCGCGATCGGAGATCGAACAACCTGGGGGGATGAACCTGACCATGCTGATCCATCAGGTCCAGCGGCTCGAGGGTCGGGTCAAGTTGCTGGAGGAGGAGGCCCGCGGGGGCATCGACTTGAACAAGCTCTACCAGCCACCGCCGTCGCACACCATCGACGAGGGTTGACGCCGTGCCCGCCGGTTCGGGAAAAGAGTCGCGCTAAGTTTCTTTTTCAGTAGATGTTACGGTTCCTCGCTCTCGCCGATTGGCCCGTGGGGTTCGGCGGTGAATGAGGCCGGGGCTAGGCATGGAACTGGGGGCGAATATTCGACGCCGCGAGCGAGGAGAGCCACTCGACTGGCAGACCCCCTGAGTCCTTTGCGCCAGGGCCTAGGCGCGGTGAACACCGGGGGAGGCCCGCCTCGCCACCCAGACGAATGGGGGAGAAAATGTGGGAATTCCCTTGACGGTGCCTGTGCGGGGCTTTATCTATGATTTAAGGTCTTTTCTCTGGGGCGGCTGTCCCCAATGGGCGAAGTCGTGGGTGAGTTTCCTATCGGTGTCAAAGCCGTTGCCGTGAGTCCCCCGCACTTCCGAGAGTTCTTATCAGTCCCGGCCAGTCGTGCCAGGAGTCGAGGTAACTATGCCAGCACAACGGCATCGGTCGCGGTGGGCGCCAAATCGCCATGGTGTGGTGATTGCGGAGTTCGCTTGGTGCTTCCCGGTGTTCGCGATCATCATGTTCGGCATCTTTGAGTTTGGCCGAGCCTACATGGTGACGCAGATTCTCAATTCGGCCGCTCGGCAGGCCGCTCGGATGGGTGTCACCGACGACATCACCTCCGAGATGGTGCTCGACAAGATGAAGGAAGTGCTCGAGCGTGGCGGGATTGCGCCCCACAAGGTGCGGTTCTACATCATGGATGGTTCGGGTTTCGACGAGAATCCCAACGATCCGCCCAGCCTGAGCAGCATGATGGAGAACTACAGCGAGCCGTTTGAAATCAACGGTGCCAGGGCCCGGCAGTTGGCCATTATCCGCTTGGAGTGCGACTTCCAGGATATCCGCCTGGTGACGCCCAAGTGGTTAGGAAATGTCACGCTTTACGGACAGGTGATTGTCCGCAAGGAGTGACCGACCAGCCGCCAGCCAACGTGCGGCAGTGGCAAACGATGTTGGGTGACCGCGGGTGTCGTGTGGAATCCGTACCTTCTTTGGAGTAGCTCGTCATGCGCTGGCGAACCTCCCGTTTCCGTCGGCACGACCGTCGTGGCGTCGAGATTGTCGAACTCGCCATGGTGCTGCCCATCATGGTGATGCTGGTCTTGGGCATCATCGAGTTTGGTCGAGCCTTCCAGATGGCCCAGCTTCTGACCTCCGCCGCCCGCGAAGGCGCCCGGCTGGGCATGCTGTACAACGTGGTCAAGCAGCAGGATATCGACAACGGCATCACCTCGGCCAACCAGAAGGTCAGGACCGACATCCGCAACTTCCTGAACGCCGCGGGCGTGAATACCACGAACCTTGAGGTGTTGATCACCAAGGAGGACGGCGAGACCGAGGTCAGCCTGGACGACTACAGCGCCATGACCGAGCAGTACTTCACCCTCACCGTGCGGGTGCCGTTCGATGACTTGGCCGCCGTTCGGCCGTTCTTTATGCACAACGCCACCATTAGCGGGCAGATTACCGTCCGCCACGAGTAGCAACTGCATCATCTATTCAGAAATCGCAGCCGCCGCTTCGTCTCGCATCAGAGACCAAGCG
>JBJHDE010000176.1:8203-9588 GCA_050486385.1 Planctomycetales bacterium
GAAGATCGCTTCGTCGGCATCGCGACTGGCCGAGTCGCTGGTCAACCAAGTGTTCCAACCCAAACGCGGACCGGGATCGCCGGTCAGCGCGAGCTGGCACTGGGGCACGTCGCGGGCACGCAGAATCACCTGGCAATCGAAGTCGACCTCGGCACCCAGATACAGCCGCGTGAGATGCGCAATCCGGCGGAGGCGGGTCTTGTGGGGCAACAGGCTGTTGAAGGTCGCCCCGTCGACCGGACCGATGCGAATGCGGACTTTGTTTTGTATGTCCCACACGCGTTGGCCCAGAATCATGGTCACGCCCAGTTCCATGTTCACACCGCGCGGGCGTCGGGCATCGCCCAGTCGGCTTTGCTCGCCCGGGGCCAACTGCAACCACTGGCCCACCAGCGACTCGATCTCCAGGGGCAAGGCGAATCGCTCGGCCAGCATCCGGGCCAGGTTTTGCGGGCAGCGCGCCTGCTGGGCGAAGTGCGCGGCGTAGAACAGGACCGTGGCATCGTCGACGGCCAGGCGATCGGTCAGCCCCGGCGTTCCCAACCCGACCAGGCTCAACAACGATTGGGTCAGGAGGTCGCGGCGGCGGGGGCCGTTGGCGCGGTGGGCCCGCTCCCAGTGGCTGGGGACACGGTACTTTTCGCAGGCCCGCACAAACAACGAGATGGTGCGGTGATTGAACAGATCGAGCCAATCACGGAGCGTGGGGTCTTTGCTCCTGACGCTCAAACGCTCCAGCAGCAGTTCGGTGTAATGCTGGGGCAAGGCCCCTTGGGGACCAAACAGCCCCAAAAAGGCAACAATCAACTCGGGCGGTCCGTCGGGGCGGCTCTCGAGCCGGACCAGGTCGCTGGGGGCCAGGCCGGCTGAAGGCCACGCCCGAAACCGCACGGTTTCGTCGTGGGGCTCGGCATCGTGGCCCACCGGGCGTCGGTGTGGCGCCAGCAATTCCAGCAACCGCACGGCCTGGCGGAAGTCGAACTGGGGCGTCTCGCGGGCCAGCCGACCGGCTAGATCAAGCGTTTCTCGCCGATGCGTGCGGGCCATTGCCAGGTTTCCGTGCGACCACCGCGGCGCGTCCGACAGACGAGCCGCGTGAACGAGTTGATGTGAGCGTACAGCGCGAAGAAGCGTTCTAACACCACGGGCAGCAAATAGGAGCTGCCGCCAAAGCGGCTTTCGTCCACGTCGAGCGTGATCTCGATGCCGCGACAAACCGCCACCCGAGGCCGGCCGGCCCGAGCGGTGACCCGCTGGCCTTGCACGCCCAGCACACTGCCCAGGGCCGCCACGCTTTCGGGCGAGGCCAGCGGATCGTACAGCTTGAGAATCTCGCGGAGACTGGCCGTGCCGTCTTCGCTGGACGCCAGCGACAGGTGATTCAG
>JBJHDE010000177.1:0-9539 GCA_050486385.1 Planctomycetales bacterium
CTCCAGTTCGAGGAGTGGACCAAGAAACTCAACCAGGTGATTTACGTCTCGGCCACGCCCGGGGCGTTTGAGTTGGAGCAGACCGGCGGCGAAGTGGTCGAGCAGATCATTCGCCCCACCGGGCTGTTGGATCCCGAGATCGAGATTTGCCCGGCCCGCGGGCAGGTGCCGCATTTGGTCCAGCAGATTCGCTTCCGCAAGGACCGCGGCGAGCGGGTGTTGGTCACCACCCTGACCAAGCGGCTGGCGGAGGACCTAGCCCGCTACATCAACGAGACCGATCTGCGTTGCCAGTGGCTGCACAGCGAGCTGGACGCCTTCGAGCGGGTCGAGGTCTTGCAGGACCTGCGGTTGGGCAATTTCGATGTGGTCGTGGGCGTCAACCTGCTTCGCGAGGGCCTGGACCTGCCCGAGGTCTCGCTGGTGGCGATTCTGGATGCCGATAAAGAAGGCTTCCTGCGGAGCGAGACCAGCCTGATGCAGACCATTGGCCGCAGCGCGCGGAACGTCAACGCCAAGGTCATTCTGTATGCCGATACCGTGACCGACAGCATGCAGCGGGCCATTCAAGAGACCGAACGCCGCCGGGCCCTGCAGCAAGCCTACAACGCCCAGCACGGCATCACGCCCGAGACCATCCGCAAGAGCATTCGGGCGACGATCTCGGCCGAGGTCGAGGCCCACGAGCGGGCCAACGCGGCGGTGGGGCGGAGCAGCCCGACGCAGTACATCACCGAGGAGTACCTGCAAGAGCTGGAAGGCGAGATGCTGGCCGCCGCCGAGGCCCTGGAGTTTGAGCGAGCCGCGCAGCTCCGCGATCGCATCGACAAGCTCCGCAAGCAGGTGGGGCAACCGCTGCCGGCGGGCAAAGCCGAGGGCGAATCCACCGGCCGGGGGCGACGTGGTCGCAAAGGCGGAGGCAGCGGCAAGGGGGGAGGCAGCGGCGGTGGGCGACGGATTCCCAAGCCCAAGGGGTGAGCAGCCTGCGGTTCGCTCGGCCTGTAGCGACCGATTGGGTCGGGCTGGGGCGACTTTTTGGCCGATTGGCCCGCCGATACGTTGACAGGTGGCGACAAGTCGGCTGTAATTGCAGGAGTTTGGACCGGCTGCGCTCGGCCCGACCCGCACCATGTTGGCGAACATTGGTGGAGTGGGTCCGCTGAAGAAAGGGCGTTCGCGCAGTAACGGATCCGGCCGATTCTCGCTGAGAGGATCACTCACCCCAGGCGGCATGTTCGATCGCGTCGCGGCGACTGTTGGGCTCGTTCCCAAACGCGCGGCGGCAACGTCGAACACCCAACAGCCTGGGAGAAATGATCCTTGAACGAAGGTTGTGCCGGTTGTACGGCCGAATCCGTGGTGCTCTCGCCTTGGCTGGCGGTGTTCCGGGGGGCGTGAAGGCTTTGGCGAGCCGATCAAGTCCCCAGCAGGAAACACGGGAGCAACACCCCATGGATCGTGTCGTGACTTGAGGGGAGCGAGCCATCGGGATGGTGGCTGGCTGGATCACGTGAACTCGGGTGGTCGGCTTGACAAGGGATGGCGTTTTGACCGATTTCCGCGATTGAAGGCGAGGGCCGGTTCTTCAAGAACCTGCCACCAAGAGGCCTGGGCTTCTTGGGTGACATCTCCCTTCGATAGCGGGCGTCAGACGAACGCCTCGGCTGGAGGCGCCTCGAAAGGGGATGTGCCACAGCGGGAGGTCAGGTCGCCGTAATGGAGGTTCCGGCAAGGGGCTCCGTTGCTTTAGCCCACTTTTTACCAAAGTGAGGCGCTGCGCATGATTGCTAAGCAGCCGCTTGAAAGCCTCCGCGCAACCGCGGACGCGACAAGCACCGTGTCGGTCCTGTTGGCGGGATCGGCCGGCCAAGGCGTGAGCCTCTGCGGCGATATGCTCGTCGAGGCCGCCCTGCAAGAAGGGCGTGCGGCCGACGTCCGCGAAGACCATATCCTCCATCCGCCCAGCACCCCAGCCGCCGTGACCTGCACGGTCTATCTGGCGGGCGAGACCGATGCCCCGTTGGTGGTGCCCCGGTTGACGCAACTCGATGGGGCCATCGTCCTGGGCGGCCATATCCCGACCGAAGGACTCATGCGGCTGCGGCCCGACTCCTGGGTCGTGGTCAGCAGCAACCTGGGGCTTTCTGGGGTGATTGGCCGTGTCGTGCGACCGGCCCTGCCCGCGATGACCCGCCGCGAGACCGGCGGGCCCTTGGTGCATGCCATGGCCTTGCTGGGAGTGCTCAGTCAGCGGTTGCCGATGCAATCGGCCACCTGGCGACGTGTGTTCGACAGTCACCTGCCCGCCCGCCAGCGCGAAGCCTGCTGGGACGCCTTCCTGATTGGCCGGCACGCCAAGGTGTGACGACCGACCTCGGGGCTTGGTCCCCGAGGCATGTTGTTCCCCGAGGCCTGTTGTTCCCCGAGGCCATGCTGACCGGCAATCCGCCGCTGGGCGTCATTCGGCCATTTGCCGGATCGCCGGCGGCAGGAACCGCAGCAAATCGGTGGCGATCAGCCCATGCTGCCCGAGTTCGGCCGCCGCCAGATCGCCGGCCAGGCCGTGCAGGTACACGCCCAGCCGAGCGGCCTCAAAGGGCTCGAGCCCTTGGGCCACCAAGGCGGCGATCATCCCCGTCAGCACATCGCCGGTGCCACCGGTGGCCAGGCCCGGGTTGCCGGTGGGATTGATCGCCAGCCGCTGGCCATCGGTGATGACGGTGTTGTGCCCTTTGAGCACCACGATCACCCCGTAGCGCTGGGCGTAGGCGGCGGCCAATTCGCGACGATGGGCCTGCACCTCGGCCACGCTCCGCTCGGTCAGCAGGGCAAACTCGCCGGGGTGGGGCGTCAGAATGCGGTGCCCCGCCGTCTGCCGGGTGATCATCTCGGTCTGCGACAGGTACCGCAGAGCGCCGGCATCCAGCACGGTGGGCTTGTCCACCTCGCGGTAGATCCAGGCCACCAGGTCGTGCGTGTCGTCGGTGTGATTCATGCCCGGCCCAATCGCCAGCACGTCCATGCTTTCGGCTCGGTCGCGAATGGTATGCCGGGCAAGCGTGGCCATTTCGCCGTTGGGGTCGTCTTCCAGGCCAATCGTCAGGTACGAGGGCTCGTAGCCAGCCACCGTCGCCTGAATCACCCGGGGCACGGCTACGTACACCAAGCCGGCTCCGGCCCGCAGGGCCGCCATGCCGGTGAGTCCCGGTGCCCCGGCCATGCCCAGGCTGCCGCCGACCACCAACACCCGACCGTAGCTGCCCTTGTGGCTGTCGTGATCCCGGGCGGGTATCCGGGCCAACGGGGTTTGCGATACATCGTGGGTCATCGAGACACCGCCTATTGAAGAGCCCGACGGCTGGCCCGACTGGCGATGAGCCCGGCCAGATAGCCCGCCTTGAAACCCGCATCGATATTCACGACCGCCACGTTGGCGGCACAACTGTTCAACATGCTCAGCAGGGCGGAAAGCCCCTGAAAGTTGGCCCCATAGCCCACGCTGGTGGGAACCGCGATGATCGGGCAATCCAGGTAGCCGCCCACCACGCTGGGCAGGGCCCCTTCCATCCCGGCGGCCACGACCACGGCATCGGCCCCGGCCAGCTCGCCCAATCGCTCGGGCAAGCGGTGCGGGCCGGCCACCCCGACATCCACCACCAACGGGGCTTGACATCCCATCCAGAGCAGGGTCTCGGCGGCCTCCTCGGCCACGGGGCGATCGCTGGTGCCCGCCGTAATCACCGGCACCAAGCCCTGAGCGGTCGCCTCGGCCGAGCCGCAGGCAATCCGCAACGTGCGGGCCAAACGATTGTACCGGACCTCGGCAAACTGGGCCTCCACCGCGGCGGCCTGCTGCTCGCTAACCCGCGTCACCAGCACCGTCTGGCCAGCCTCCAGCAGGGCCTGGGCAATCCGCACCACATCGTCTGGAGCCTTTCCG
Source organism: Planctomycetales bacterium (assembly GCA_050486385.1). GTDB lineage: Bacteria > Planctomycetota > Planctomycetia > Pirellulales > Pb10988 > JBJHDE01. The sequence continues at coordinate 3,941 of JBJHDE010000177.1, forward strand.
GGGCCATAGATCACCTCGGGATAGCCACAACGCCGGTGCCGATCCAAATCGACCCGCGCGGTGCCCACATCGGCCGTCCGCGACAGTTCCTGGCTGGCCGCCACAAAGGCCTCGACCGAGAGCGCCCCGTCCCGCAATCGCTGGGCCAGCTCGACAAGTTTCTGGTGATTGGGTCCGGTGGGCATGGGCGGCGCTTGCCAGGTCGAGCCGAGATTGGGAAGGTGGGGAGCTTTCTTAGCCGATTCACCTGGGAACCCGTCATTATGAGCACCGCCGCCCAACGCCGAAAGACTCTTCGTGACGAGTTCGAGCGACTTGAGGTCGATGCCCTGCTGGTCACCGACGAGAAGAACGTCACTTGGCTGACCGGCTTCACCGGCGATAGCTCGCCATTGTTGCTCGATCGCGAGGGCGACCTGATCATCAGCGATTCGCGGTACACCACCCAGTTGGCCGACGAGTGCCCCGGCCTGCCCGTGGCCGCCCGCGACGCCCGGCACACGCTGAAAGAGTTCCTGTCGCTGACGCTTGGCAAGCGGCCGATTCAACGGCTGGGCGTCGAGGCCGACACCATGACGCTGGCCGTATTCGAGCAGCTTCGCGAGGCGACCTCGACATTGGAACTTGTGGCCACCCAGGGCGTGGTCATCGGACTGCGGGCGAAGAAAGACCCCGACGAAATCGCCTTGATTCGGCATGCCGCCCACATTGCCGAAGCCGCCTTCCTGAGCGTCACGGCCGCCCTGCGGGCCAACCAATCCGAACGCGACGTGGCCTTCGACCTGGAGCACACCATCCGGGCGTTGGGCGGCGACGGGTGCAGCTTTCCGCCGATTGTGGCCGTGGGCGACAACGCCGCGCGACCGCACGCCGTGCCATCCCAGCGCAAGTTGAGCGAACACCCGCTGCTGCTGATTGACTGGGGGGCGGTCTACCAGGGCTATCGCAGCGACATCACCCGCGTGCTGTACACGGGCGAAGCCGAAGAAGAACTCAACACGATTTACCGGGTGGTCTGGGAGGCCCAGCAAGCGGCCATCGCCAAGATTGCCCCAGGCGTGGTGACCAACGAGGTGGACGCCGCGGCCCGTGACCACAGCGCCCAGGCGGGCTATGGCGATTACTTTGGTCATGGTTTGGGGCATGGGATTGGGTTGAACATTCACGAAGAACCCCGCTTCAGCCCCCGCATCGAGACCAAGTTGGAACCCGGCATGGTGGTGACCGTCGAGCCGGGCATCTACCTGCCAGGGCGGGGCGGCGTACGACTGGAAGACGACGTGCTGGTCACCGAAACCGGCCACGAGGTGCTCTCGACGCTGCCCAAGGATCGGGACTGGGCCAACACCCGCTTGCACTGACCGATAGCCGCTCGCGGTAGGAAGGCCGGTTGCGGCCGAGTACACTCGACATTGGGGGCCAGGTGGGGCGTGGCTGGGCGAAAGCCAGTCGTGCCGCGACGGATGCGTTCAACCGGTCCCAAGAAGAAGCGGCGACCCCGGGCGCTGCCTGGCGCGAGCATTCATGCGGTAACCTGACACATCATGCGACTTCTGCTCCTGGGTACGACTGGCTATCACCCGAATGCCATCCGGCATACGGCCAGTTTTCTGTTTCCCGACCTGGGGCTGATGTTTGATGCGGGCACCGGGGTGTTTCGCCTGCGGCAGCATTTGACGGCCAATGCGTTGGACATCTACCTGTCGCATGCCCACCTGGACCACGTCGTGGGCCTGACCTTTTTGTTGGACCAGTTGGCCGGACGCGATCTTGAGCATGTGCGACTGCATGGCCGACCTGAAGACCTGCAAGCCGTTGAGCAGCATCTGTTTGCCGAGCCGCTGTTTCCCGTGAAGCTGCCTTACGAGTGCCTGCCCTTGGGGCCGGGGGGCGAGCTGGTGGCTGGCTCGGGCCGGCTGATGCACTTTCCGTTATCGCATCCCGGCGGTGCCGTGGGCTACCGGATCGACTGGCCGGATGCCTCGTTTGCTTACGTCACCGATACCACGGCCCATCGCTCGGCCGATTACGTGCGGCTGCTGCAAGGCGTGGACGTGCTGATCCACGAGTGCTACTTCAAGGACGAGCAAGCCGCCTGGGCGGCCAAGACCGGGCATAGCTGGACCACGCCGGTGGCCGAGGTGGCCCGCGAGGCCGACGTGGGACGCTTGATTCTGGTGCATCTCGATCCGCTGGACGAGAGCGACGACCCCATCGGCATTGACGCCGCCCGGCGGATTTTTCCACGGACCGAGCTGGGGCACGATCTCATGGAGATCGAGTTGTAAAACTCCGCGTGCCTGTGACGCGGGCAGATCCGTTCAACTTGCGAGCAATCAACTATGGGAATGGAACTTCTCGCTCAAGCGGCCGAAGCCGCCGGCGGCGGCCTGGGGCTGTTGTTGGCGTCGTGCATCGGGTTGTTGTTTTACTTTCTGCCGGCGTTTGTCGCATTCATGCGCGGCCATCAGAACACCGTTGCCATCTTTCTAGTCAACCTGTTGTTGGGTTGGACTTTCATCGGCTGGGTCGTCGCCCTCGTCTGGGCCTTCACCGCCGTCCAACCCCCAGGCGGTTCGGCGTGACAATGGTTCAACGGACGGGTATGGCATACTGGGTGTTCTCTGAGCAAAAGGGAAATTCCCTGCTTGGCATGGTCGCGGTGCTCTATTTCCCACTACCGTGGGCGCGGCGGGCGGCTTCGTAAACCTCCCAGAGAGGCACACCGTGGGCCTCGGCGGCCTGGCGGCAGCTTTCGTATTCGGGCGTAAACTGGGCGGGCCGGTCTGGCAGATCGGCCAGCTTGCCCTCGACGGGACCGAAGGGCGTTTGCACCTGCACGGCGCGGCGGGTGCGGCGGGTGCGATGCGCGATCCAGCTTCGCACGCCCAGGGTCCCGGTCTCGCGGAAGAGCACGCTCTCGAGCCGTTGGACATCCGCCGGGCGAGCCAACACGGTCAGCACCACGCCCGGCCGGTGCTTTTTCATCTGCACGGCTGTCGTCGTCACGTCCAGGGCCCCGGCGGCCAACAAGCGGCCGAAGGTGTGGCCAATAACTTCGCCCGGCACGTCGTCCAGGGTCGTCTCCAGCACGGCGATGGTCTCTTGGATCAGGCCCTGGTCGGCCTCGTCGGGGGCATGGCCCAACAGCGCCCGCAACACGTTGGCCTGTTGGGGCAGGTCGCGGGTACCTGCGCCGTAGCCGATGGCTTCGATGGTCATCGCCGGGGGCGGACCGAAGGCCGTGGCCACGCTGGCCAGCACGGCGGCTCCGGTGGGCGTGGTCAATTCAAACGCCACATCGCTGGCCGCCAGGGGGATGCCTCGCAGCAGTTCGGCCGTGGCCGGGGCGGGCACCGAGACCTGCCCGTGGGCGATGGTGATGGTGCCGGTTCCCGTGGGAATCGGCGAGCACTCGATCCGCTGGCAGCCCAGCAAGTCCAGGGCCACGGCGGTGCCGACAATGTCGGCGATGGAGTCGACCGCCCCGACCTCGTGAAAGTGGACCTTCTGCAAGGTCGTGCCATGCACCTTGGCCTCGGCCTCGCCCAGGCGGGTGAAAATCCGCGTGGCCAGGTCCTGCTGATCCGGCGTGAGGTTGCTCCGCTGGATCATGGTCGTGATGTGGTGCAGATGCCGATGGGCGTGTTCGGGCTCGGTCTCGACATCCACCTTGGTCGCCCGAAAGCCATGCCGTTTGACTTCGCTGGCGACCAACCGGCAGGCGGGCAGGGCCAGCGAGTCGATTCGTTCTTGGATTTCGGCCAGGGGAACACCCAGGTCGACCAAGGCCCCCAGCAGCATGTCGCCGCTGGCCCCGCTCATGCAATCGAAGTACAGCACCCGCACGAGTGTGCCTCCCTGGCAGAAGGAAACCTTCCTCAAGGGCCGCGAGCCACTTGATGGGGCCATGATAGCGGCCCGCACGACTGGGTCGAGGCCGGGCGCGTTGGCCCGCGGTCGACCAGTGGGTCGGTCAGCGGTCGCCCGACCTGTCATCAAGTCGGCACGCTACTGGCATCAGAATGATGGCGGTTTTGGCGATGCTTCGCGGCGGCGTGTCGGGCGAGCGCGTTCGCTAAGTTCTTTTGGGGAAATAGTTTAAGTATCGAAACCGGGCCATGGTGCGGCGTTTTGGCACGGCTGATGCCTAAAATACGAGTGCAACTGGCTGGCGGTGCCAAGCGGGACCGCGGAGTCCACGTACCGAGGCGTTTGGCGGCGGGCCGCGAGTCCGAGCCGCCCAAGGCCGATCCCTGGATGACTGGAGAGGATGTGATGCGAGAATTCGTGAAATGGCTGATCGTGCCGGGCGTGCTGGTGGCGGGACTGATGTTTGCCGCCCCGCAAACGGCCTCGGCGCAAGGTGTGGGTATCTACATGGGGCCGGGTTATGGCTACAGCCCGTACAGCTACCGTGGTGGGGTGCGGTTGCGTGCTTATCCGCCCATGGTGCCGGGCTACACCGTCCGGAGCTATGGCTTTGGGGTGCGGCCACCGGTTAGGGTCGTGCCGCGGTATCGAGGACCGGCCTTCCGGCCCTATTCGCGGGGTTATCGTGCGCCTTCGCCGTTCCGGCCCTACCGGGGCTATCGCTGGTGAGAGCCCGTTGACGTGCCGGCCGAAGTGCGGCTGGCCCGAGGGAACGCCCCAACACTGGACCCGATTGCTGGCTGGGAATCGGGTCTCAGGGGGCGTTCCCTTGCTTATTGTGGTCGACGGACTTCGGGCACACCCGGCGAGCGGTGATCGGGGCGGATGATCCCGCTCGCCGGGGAGGGCCTTCCTCCTGGTGAATCGTGGGTCTGGTTGAGATCGACACACGTGGCCCCGCCGCTGGAGCCGATTGGTCGAATTTTGCCGAACGGGCCGGATGGCGCGAGGCCCGACGCCGGCAAAATTCAGGGGGGTCGCGGCGAGGTCGCGGGGGTGGGCTGGCCGGGACGGTTGGCAAGAACCTGCCTTTTCGGGTGGAGGTCGGCCACCTCAATCCTTTGAGTGTACAGGACTTAGTTCCAGAGGTGGGGTAATCGTTGGAATCGGTGCCCTCGGCATGTTGCGACCACGCGTCAATCTTTTGGGTGGACCAACGGCCCATTCTTTCTGGTAGCAATTGAAATTGCTTGCAGTCGGCGACTGTTTACCGAATAATCAGAAGTCCTTAACCTTACGGGCGCTTAGGCGCTGCGGGCTGGTCGATTCCTGGGATGAAGGTGGGCTTCGTCGATGGAGTTGGCCCCGCGGGCTCTTGCCTGAGCGTGTGGATGATGTGCCCCCGGTGGGCGAACTGACCTGGGGTAGATTCCTGTCGGCGGTCCATTCGCGCACCGCCGCGCCATTCAGCAGGGGATACGGCCAGACCGATGGCGGAAACCAAGTCGAGGACAGCCCTGCCCGTTACCACCTATGTCGAGGTCGTGAAGAAAAGCGGTCTGGTGGCGCCAGGCCGTTTGGACGAGGCCCTGGATGAGTACACCACCCAGCATGGTGAGCCCAGCGACAGTGGCGTGGTGGCCAAGCACTTTGAAGATGTGGGCCTGCTGACCGAATGGCAGAATCGGAAGCTCCTGGAAGGTCGGCACAAGGGCTTTTTCCTAGG
>JBJHDE010000178.1:0-9455 GCA_050486385.1 Planctomycetales bacterium
CAAACACTGGTGGACAAGCCACCAGTGGCACAAGTGCTATTCCTCAACCTTTTCCGGAATTGGTGAGACCTCAGCGTTTCGACTCGCGGTCGGCCAAGTGGTCGGGCAGGTTGGCGTCGGGGAGCTGCACGCGGCGGGGGAGCCGCTCGCGGATGCGGATCTGGGCCTTGATCTGTTGAACGCTTTCCAGGGCCTGCTGCTTGGCGGCCCCGGTCGCCTGATCGGCGTGCAGAATGGCGGCCTCGAGGGCCTTGTTGAGTTGATCGAGATCCAACCGCTCGGCGGGAATCGCCCGGGTGGTCAGCACGGCCACGATCGACCGTTCGACCTGGCAAAAGCCGCCCTCGATGTAAAAGCGTCGGGTGAACTCGCCCTGAACGAGCCGCATTTCGCCAAAGCCCAGCCGACCGACCAAGGGCGCGTGGCCGGGAGCGATGCCGATCTCGCCGTCGTACAGGGGCAACACCACGAAGTTGGCCGGCTCGTCGAACAGGGTCTGTTCGGGCGTGACCACCGCGCACTGAATGGGCGAGTTTTCACTGGTTTGCGACATCGGTCCAGGCCCAGGGGGCAAAAGGTGCGGCGAAGCTTGCTCGAACTTTCAGGTGCCGGCGGCCGACCCCCAAACGGGTCGGCGTCGCCAGACACAGACGCAGCGAGTGGGGCTCACCGGCCGCTCTTGAGCTTCTTGTCCTGTTCTTCGGCCTGCTCGATGGGGCCGACATACAGGAACGAGGCCTCGTCGAGATGGTCCCACTTGCCGTCGACAATCTCTTCGAAGCTGCGGATCGTATCAGCCAGCGGCGTGATCTCGCCGTCTTTGCCCGTGAAGGCCTTGGCCACGATGAACGGCTGCGAGAAGAACCGCTCGATCCGCCGGGCACGGTGGACGACCTGCTTGTCCTCTTCGCTGAGTTCTTCGACACCCAGAATGGCGATGATGTCTTGCAGTTCGCGGTACCGCTGCAACACGCCCTGCACCCGCTTGGCCACATCGTAGTGGTGATCGCCCACGAACTGCGGGTCAAGAATCCGGCTGGACGAGGCCAGCGGATCGACCGCCGGATAGATGCCCTTCTCGGAGATCGACCGTTCGAGGTAAATGAAGGCGTCCAGGTTGCCGAACGCCGTGGCCGGGGCCGGGTCGGTCGGGTCGTCGGCCGGCACGTACACGGCCTGCACGCTGGTGATCGCGCCCTTCTTGGTCGAGGCGATCCGTTCTTGCAGGGCGCCCATTTCGGTGGCCAGCGTGGGCTGATACCCGGCGGCACTGGGCATGCGACCCAACAAGGCCGACACCTCGCTACCGGCCTGCGAGAACCGGAAAATGTTGTCGATGAACAGCAGCGTGTCGGTGCCCGTCTGATCGCGGAACCACTCGGCCATGGTCAACGCGCTGAGCGCCACCCGCAACCGGGCGCCCGGGGGCTCATTCATTTGGCCGAAGACCATGCAGGTCTGTTCGATGACGCTCCGGCCATCGTCCATTTTCGTTTCCTGCATTTCCAGCCACAGGTCGTTGCCCTCGCGGGTCCGTTCGCCCACGCCGGCAAACACCGAGGAGCCACCGTGCTGGCTGGCGATACGGGCAATCAACTCGGTGAGGATCACCGTCTTACCCAGACCGGCCCCGCCGAACAGGCCCGCCTTACCACCGCGGACAAACGGGGTCAGCAGGTCGATGACCTTGATGCCGGTTTCAAACACCTCGGTCTTGGTCGACAACTCGGTGGCCATCGGGGCATCGCGGTGGATCGGCCAATGGTCGGTCGCCTGGATCGGCGGGCCGCCATCGACTGGCTCGCCCAACAGGTTGAACACCCGACCCAGCGTCTCTTTGCCCACGGGCACCGAGACGGGGCGACCGGTATCGATGACCTCCTGGCCGCGGACCAGTCCGTCGGTGGAACCCAGGGCCACGCACCGCACCCGGCCACCGCCGAGGTGCTGCTGGACCTCGCCGGTGAGATTGATGGTCCGGCCCTTGTTCTCGCCGCGGACGGTCACGGCGTTGTAAATCTTGGGCAGGGCGTCGTCGGGAAACTGGGCGTCGAAGGTCGAGCCAATGACCTGGGTGATCGTCCCTTGGGTGCTTTGGGTTGCCGTGGCCATAGGTGGTGTTGCCAGTGTTGGTAGGGAAACCGTAGTCGGGTGATGGTCGGGGTTCGGGGTGCCGCGCTCAGCCTTGCAGGGCCGCGGCGCCGCCGATGATCTCGATAATTTCGTTGGTAATCTGGCTCTGCCGAGCGCGGTTGTATTGCAGGGTCAACTGCTTGATCATCTTGCCGGCCGCGTCGGTGGCGCCCTTCATGGCAATCATGCGGGCAATCTGCTCGCTGACGGCGGCATCCAAAAAGCACTTGTAAAGCCGCACCTTGAAACTCGTGGGCACGACTTCTTCCAGAATGCTGGCGGCACTGGGCAAAAACTCGTACTCGGCCGCTGCGCTCTTGGTCGCCGAAGGCCCCCGGGCCGCGGCCTCGGCGGTCAGATCACCCAACGGCAGCAGCGTCTCGACCACCGCCACCTGCCGGCTCATGCTCACGAACCGGGTGTAGGCCACTTCCAGCCGATCGATCTTGTGGTCCATGTACTCGACCAAGTAGCGATTGGCCAGTTCTTCGACCTCGGCGAAGGCGGGCTTGTCCTCGAAGTGCGTGAACACCTGGTCGGGTTTCACACCGCGGAACTTCAATGCCCCGACGCCCCGCTTGCCGCTGACGTCCAGGACCTGATCATCAAACTGGGCCCGCAACTCGGTGAATCGCGACAACCCCAGGCGGATCACGCCGGAATTGTAACCCCCGCACAGACCGCGGTTGCTGGTCAACATCAGCAGCCGGGCCCGCCGCGTTTCGGTGCGGGGTTCCAGCAACGGGTGCGAGACGACCAGTCCCCCGCCGGCCAGGTCCGCCACCAGCCGGGTGATCCGCTCGGTGTAGGCCCCCGCGGCGCTGGCTCGATCAGCGGCCTTCTTAAACCGGGCCGTAGCGATCAGCTCCATGGTCCGCGTGATCTTGCGGATATTCCGGACGCTCTTGCGGCGTTTATCGAGGGCGCGGGCTTTAGCCATGGGTGCTGACTACAAGGCGATCGGGTGTTCGACGGACGCGGTCCATGCACGGGGCAACATCACTAGGCCGTGGCCGTTGTGGCCTGCTTGGCCTCTTCGGCTTCGCGCTTCCGCGCCTGCGCGAACTGGATCTGAAATTCGGCAATCGAGTCCTTCAAGGCGTTGTTCAATTCGTCGGTCAGGCCCTTGGCCTCGCGAAGCTGCTCGACGACCTCGGGCTTCTGTTCATGCATGAACTGCAAGAACTCCTTTTCCCAAAGCTGCACCTGCTTGGCCGGAATCTTGTCCAGGTGACCTCGGGTGCCGGCGTAGATGCTCATGGTCTGGTCGATGACGTCCATCGGCTGATAGACGCCCTGCTTGAGCAGCTCGACCATCCGATAGCCCCGGTCCAGGCGGGCCTGGGTGGCGGGATCGAGGTCGGTGCCCAACTGGGCGAAGGCTTCCAGTTCGCGGAAGGCGGCCAGGTCGAGCCGCAGACCCCCGGAGACCTTCTTCATCGTGCCGATCTGGGCGTTGCCACCCACGCGGCTGACCGAGATACCCACGTTCATCGCTGGCCGCTGGCCGCGGAAGAACATGTCGGGCTGCAGATAAATCTGACCGTCGGTAATACTGATCACGTTGGTCGGGATGTAGGCGCTGACTTCGCCTTCCAGCGTCTCGATGATCGGCAAGCTGGTCAGCGAACCGCCGCCCTTCTCGTCGCTGAGCTTGGCCGATCGCTCCAGCAAGCGGCTATGGGTGTAGAAGATGTCGCCCGGGTAGGCCTCGCGACCAGGAGGACGCCGCATCAGCAGCGAGAGCTGTCGGTAGGCGGCGGCCTGCTTCGACAGGTCGTCGTAAACAATCAGGCAGGGCTCGCCACGGTACATAAAGTACTCGGCCATGGCCGTGCCGGCGTAGGGCGCCACGTACTGCAACGGGGCCGGATCGCTGGCCCCGGCCACCACAACCGTGGTGTAGTCCATGGCCCCGTGTTGCCGCAGCGCGTCGATGACCACGGCCGTGGTGCTTTCCTTCTGGCCGATGGCCACGTAGAAGCACTTCACGCCCTTGCCGCGCTGGTTGATGATCGTATCGATGGCAATCGCCGTCTTGCCGGTCTTGCGGTCACCGATGATCAATTCCCGCTGGCCACGGCCAATTGGCGTCATGGCGTCGATGGCCTTGATGCCGGTTTGCAGCGGCTCCTTGACCGGCTGGCGATCCGCCACGCCGGGGGCCGCGTGCTCGACCTCGCGGAACTCGCTGGTCACAATCGGCCCGCCGTCGTCGATGGGCTCGCCCAGCGGATTGACCACGCGGCCAATCACGGCATCGCCCACCGGTACGCTCAACAGCTTGCCGGTGCTCTTGACCTCTTCGCCTTCGTGCACCGCCAGGTAGTCGCCCAGGATGATGACACCCACGCTGGCTTCTTCCAGGTTGAAGGCCAACCCGGCCACCCCGCTGGCAAACCGCACCATCTCGCCGGCCATGACACCCGCCAGGCCGTAGACCCGCGCGATGCCGTCGCCGACTTCGAGCACCCGACCGACCTCATGGATGTCGATCTGGGCTTCGTACTGCTCAATTTCCTGACGGATGACTGAAGCGATCTCGTCCGCTTTGAATTGCATGGACTGTCCTCTGAATCATGTCTTCGCGAAGTTGGGCCAGGCGGGCGGCCACGGTCCCGTCATACAGGGTATCGCCGACTCGAATCGTCAGACCACCGATCATGCTCGGATCGGTCCGGACGACCATAAACGGTTCGGCCTGAAGCTGTCGTCGCGCGGTCTCGCGGAGCCGAGCCAAGTGCTCCTCGGACAGCGGCACGGCGGTCGTCACCTCGACGCGGACCAGGTTCTGTGCCTCGCCGTGCAGCTTCAGAACCTGACGAACTATCCGTCGCAACAACCCCAGACGCTCGTGCCGGGCGATGACCTTCAGGGCATTCAACGCCAGCGGGTCAAACTTGCCGGCAAACAGCCTGTCGAGCATCGCCTCTTTCTCGGGCGCCTTGATCCGCACACTGCCCAGAATCTGCTCGAGCTTCGGATGCCCATCCAGCACCCCGGTCACCAGTTGGGAAAACTGATCGACCAACACATCGGCCTTGCCAGCATTCGTCGCGGCGTCGTAAATCGCCTTGGCGTACACCCGCTCCAAGGGCAGCGTGCCAGCATTGGGCTTGGCATCGACCTTGAGAATCAAATCCACAAGCTCGGGCGGCAGATTTTCCGGATTGTTGCTGGTTGTCATCAGCCACTCACCCTGCTTGAAACACACCGTCCAAATCGTGCCAACACCCACACATACGCACGCTTACGCTCACTCACATCACTCGGCCAAGCGACCCGAAACACTCAGTTCGTCGAAACGCTTAGTTGGTCGAAACGCTTAGTTGGTCGAAACGCCGCCGCGATTCACCATTCGCTCGACGGCTTCATCAATCAGGCGGGCGTGATCTTCCCGTTGAAGCTGTTGCCCAATCACCCGCCCTGCCAGGTCGATGGCCATGTCGGCGGTTTTTTCGGCCAGTTCCTTCAGCGCCTGATTCTTGGCGGTCTCGATGTCTCGCAGCGAGCGGTCGCGCTCGTCGCGAATCTGGCTGGCGGCCTCGCTGACCTTGGCGGCCTTGAGGGCCTCGCCGTCGCGGCGCGCCTGCTCGATAATCGCCCGCACCTCGTCGCGGCTGCCGCGGAGTTTCTCTTCGTACTCGGCCAGCCGTGCGGCGGCGTCCTTGTGCAGTTGCTCGGCCCGGTCAATCTGGCCGGCAATGTTGTCTTCGCGTTGCTTAAGCGCTGTGGCGATCGGCCCCCAGGCAAACTTCCACAGCACCAACAACAGCAGACCGAAGACGATCAGCGTGAAGTAGGTGGTGTGCAGCTCCAATCGCGTGGGATCGGACTCGTAATCCCCGCGGCCCACATCGGCGGCCCAGGCCTCGCCCCCAACGGCCAGGCACACGAGCACGCCCACCAGCAACGCAACCATCAGCCGAGGACTCATCGAAACTCTCTCTCGCGCGAGGACACGGGAGACCACCGCTTGGGGGCCACACAACCAGCCATGCTTCACACACCATCGTTCGTCACGCCACCAAGACCGACCGCCTGCCGCGCCCGCGGGTGGCGTGGGGGCCGAGTTGCCCCGAGACCCTGCTATCGGTCTCGCGACGATCGACCCCGCCTGGCCCCACGACCCAGGTTGCCGGCCATCCGGCGTCACGACAGCAACACAATCACCAGCGCGAAGAAGGTCGGACCTTCAATCAGGGCGGCGGCGATGATCATATTGATCTGCAACGCACCGGCCATTTCGGGCTGACGGGCGATGCCGGCCAGGGCGCTGGCGGCCAGCAGACCGATGCCGATACCGGCACCAATCATCACGATGCCCGCACCGATGCTCCGCAGGCCATTGCCCAGCTTGAAGCCTTCGTTTTGGAGCTTCTCGACATGCCGCTCGTGCTCCGCCGCGGCCACATCCTCGACCGCTACGGTCGGGGCGTCGCCAGCGGGGGCCTCGTCTCCTTCGTCTTGAGCCAGGACGATTCCGCCCGAGAAGGCCATCACGAACAGTGCCAGAAACGCAGCGAACAGGGAGCCTCGGGTCATGGGGAGATTCCTCGGGAGGGATCAGGCGTAAACACCAGTGAATCGAAACACAATCTCGCCTTGGCCGACACACGGCTGAGGCGCTGAAGTTTGCAACCGAACGAAGGCCGTTTCACGGTATGCGGTCAGTGTGAGCCGGCCCCCAAAATTGTCAACGGCCCTTAGTGCTGATGAATCGCCGCATTGATAAACAATGCCGACAGCAGCGTGAACACATAGGCCTGAATAAACGCCACAAGCAATTCCAACAGACTAAACAGCATAGCGCCCACGGCCACCAGCACCGAGGCAAAGGCATACATGAACGACCCATGCTGCAGGGCCAGTGCGGGAATGGACTCTAAGCCGGCCAGCACCAAGTGTCCGCCGCCGATGTTGGCCACCAGACGCACGCTCAACACGGCGTGTTTGATCAAGAAGCTGCCGACTTCAATCAAAAAGATCAGACCCAACAGCGGCACCAAGGGAGCCGGCAGTTTGATATGGGGCATCAACCCCAGCCAGAAGCCCGCCACCCCGTGCCGCCACATGCCGACGACCACCACAATCACAAAGGTCAGACCGGCCAGGGCCAGGGTCACGCTCAACAGCGCGGTGGCCGTCCCCAAGAAGGGCACCAACCCCGCCAGGTTCAATCCCAGAATGAAGAAGAACAGCGTCAGCAGAAACGGTGCGTAGGCGTCGGCGTTCTCGTGCAGAATCGGCTTGGCGACCGTGTTGCGAATGAAACCCACCAGCACTTCCAGCAGATTGGTCAGCGGCCCACGCGGGGCCTGACCGCCCTTCAGGCGATTGGCCAGCCAGATGAACGCCACGGCGATCAGCACCGCCACCACGAACATCACAATCATCAGCCGCGAGATGCAGAAGCCCGTGCCCGGCTCATACAGATTCTTGGGCACACCAAACGGCTGCGGGATGATGATCTTGCCATCCAAGGCCGACTTCAGCTCCTGGGGCGAATGATCCGGCTTCCCGTCGGGCACTCCAGCCGGACCCGTGGTATCCCAGACCCATGCCGGGACCTGCTGGTAGATGGTCTCGTCCGAGGCATACCGCCACATTTCCGGCGGGACCTGGAAGTAGAAGCTATCGGAAATATGGTCGAGCGGATCGTGGGCCATGAGGCTCGGCCTTTAGCAAGTTCCTGGGAGAAAGATTCCGCACTCGAAGCAACTTCCACCACGCACGGGACAAACCGCCCGCCACATTGTTTCCATCAGCCCTGGGGGCTCGCCGGTCGCGGGCCCCAGACCACCGAGGCCGCCAGCAGCGTCTCGCCGATCCACACCACCGCATACAGGCCCAGCCATTGGACGAGGTCCCACCGCGTCCACTCCGACTGGCCCAGCGTCACCAACCACGCCAACAACACCGGGACCATGGTCATCGCCAAAGTGCGGGCGACGACCATGGCCAAGGCCCACGTTCTGGCTTGTTCCGCCGTCAGCCGCCGAGTCACCACCTGGGCCAACGCCGCCGAAACCCAACACACGCCGGCCGACTCCAGGGCCACCCGCCAGGGGCCCTCGGCACCAAGCCACTGGACAACCACGGCCAATCCGGCCGCCACCACCACAATGCCAACCGCCAACAGCCCCCACCGCGCAAGCAAGCCGAGCGGCGGCGGAGCCTCCGAGGCTGGCGAACTGGCATCGACAGAACCAGTCACGAGGACGGACCACCGGGGTGTTTCGAGGAATCCGGACCACCCAACGTGCGGGTCAGTCGCAGGATATGCCAGAACGCCACCGCTTGACCGATCGCCAGACCCACAATCAACCCCCAGGGAGAGGAGTCCCACTGGAGATCAAGCCAAAACCCGGCCAGGCCGGGCAACACCATTTCAAACGCGATCTGAGTTCCCAGGATCGCCCGACCCATACTGGTGGCGGAGGTCGCATCGGCAGGATCAGGCTTTGCCATGACCGCCCCGCCAAGAGGGTGGATTCGCTGAGGTCGACCCAATTCGAACCCTTTTCACCCGAACAGGCTATCCCGCAAGGATTTGGGAGCGACCTGACCGAAGTGTGGGCAATCTTGGCCCCCGGCCCCCGGGGTGTCAACGCCCGCGACAGTTTGCCCCGAAACCATGGGCTGGGCGGTCCCAATCTGCTTGGGAAGGCCGGCTGAGATGGCGCGGACGGTCGCGTACGGCAGAGGCGGCGCAATCGGCCATTGGGTGGTCACAAACGCCGTCAAAATGACTAAGCCACCGCTTGATTTTTTGTCGCAGATTCGATACCCTGCGGAGTATTGGCGGCGCGAAATTTGGCCCGCGTTGCGGAGGGTGAGCTGACCTCGCCTTCCTCCCCGGAAAGTCGATGCTCGCTGACGCTGGGATCCTTTCTTGCCAGGGGCGAGGTCGATTTGTGTTTTCGATGTTGGTTGACGCAACCCGTTTAACCAGCGTCACTTCGGATTCCGGCTTGATGCTCGGACCGAACGTTGAGGTGTGTCAAGGACGACCTTTCCGCTGAACTGGACGCCCCCCTGGGCCGTATCACGACTCCAGGGCGAGACGTCGTTGCTCGAGGAGGGCGTTTGCGGACCATGACCGCCGATCAACTGCACGCAATGACCGTCAAGGATTTGGCCCAGTTGGCCAAGGCCCGGAGCGTGCCCGGGTGGCATTCCATGCGGAAAGCCGAGCTTGTCTCTGCGCTCTCCGCCCTCGAAAAAAAATCGAACGGCAAGAAAGGCGATCGCGGGGAACGCAAGCAACCGCGTGTTCCCGGCAAAACCGAGAAAGCCCCTGAGGCTGCGTCCACCGATGC
>JBJHDE010000179.1:0-9448 GCA_050486385.1 Planctomycetales bacterium
CATTCGGGCCACAGCCGTCGCAGGTGCTCGCGGGGCATCAGCCGACAACGGGCCAGAGCCTCGCCAGCGCTGGCGGCCTGGGCGTGAGCTTCCCGCGTCACGCCGTCGACCAACTCGACCACCTCGTCCGGATCCCGCCACGCCAGCCGCTCGGACCGTTGCAGCACCGCGGCCACCTGCCGACTCGCCAGACAGGGGGCCAGCACGTCCAACAGCCGGCCCTCGGCAATCAGCAGTCGGGCGATGATCACACCATCGTCTCGGATCTCAAGTGACGCTGGCGAGGCCGCAGCCACCTGCCCAAGCTGGCCAAACAGGCCGTACAGGGCGTTGACGGTCTGGCCGGGCGAGAGCGCAGAACGCCCGGAAAGGTCGGTGCTTGTGAGCACGGCCATGGTCGGAAGTCCTAGATTGGGAACGGTTGAGACGCTTGGGAAGGCACACGGGCAGTCGGCGGGATGCAAAAACCTTTGCGTCCGACCGCGGTCGGGATCCATGAGGATCGCACGCTCATTGAGCGATCCCGAGGCCATCCTGTCCCCTTGGGGGACTCGACTGGCCAACTCCGAGCCAAGCAAGGGGGCTTGGCTGGTTCAGGGGAGGTGAGCCGGTTGGCGTGGGTGGTGACCAGCCGCCGGTTTTCCCCTGCCCCCGAGAGCGTCGTTGGTGACGCTTTCCGAGGGATGCACCCCAAACTGTGAGCCCACTTCCTAGTGACTGGCAGGGGAGTCGCCTCCCGAGCTGGTGGGCTCATTCACCCCGCTGTGGTTGAGGCAGCGAGGGCTTCCTTGCAAATCCTTCCGATCACCATATAGCCCCATTGGAAGAATTGCAACAGTTTTCCGAGGGGTATTTCCCTCCCAGAGGTCATTGTCTCTCGGCCCATTGGTAGGGAAAGCCTGAGCAAGTCGATGGAAGATGTGTTTATGCTTCTATTTAGGGAAACACCAAACCCCAGCACAGGGGGACAAGACCGCCCGAAGAAAGGCAAAAAATTTTCCCGTGTGTGTGAATCGCGTGATCGATTGGCCCCATGTGAGGTCCTGCGAATGACGAGCTTCGCCCCGAGGTGGTTCGACGTGGCGACGGCCTGGCCGGGGCGGCTCCTGTTGGTCGCAGGGAGCGAAAATCCCCGGCGAAACCTTTTCCTCCCCGGGGATTCAGTCGTTATACTGGGCCCATTGCAGCAGGGAGGTTGCGCCAGGTTGACCGACGGACGGCGTGGCCAAGGTCCATTTGGGGTGAAGTGGCCGTATGGGGCCTGTTTTGCAACGTTCTTTCGGGTTGCCCAATCGGGCTCGCGCCGACGTTGAATCGTGACCTGGCCTGTAGCCGTCGGGGTGGGAGCCCCAAGGCCCCACGTCTCATCTTTCTTGAGTTCATCGAGTTGCCAGCCCAGGCCGGTCGTGGGGCACGGACCGGAACGAGGCAATTTGTAGGGATGTGCGATTGTGAGCGATGCGATCTCATCGGCCACGTTGTTGGAGCGTTTGCGGGAAAGTCGCCTGCTGACCGAGGATCAGCTCCAGAGGATCGGTCCGGTCGACGCGGCGGTTCCCCCGCACGAACTGCTGCAGCGGATCGTTGCTGCGCGGTGGCTTTCGCCGTATCAGGCCCGAGCCATCGAGGCGGGCGATGCGCCGTTGTGGGTGGGGCCTTACGAGCTGTTGCAACCCTTGCAGCGGGGCCGGAGCGGTTGGTTGTTCCAGGTCCGCAAGCAGGGCTCCGACGCACTGGCGACGCTCAAGATCTATCCGCGTAAGGTGTTTCAGGACCAAGACGAATTGAACCAGTGGCGGCGCGAGTGCCATGCCGCCGCCGCGGTGTCGCATGCCCATCTGGTGGCCATTCACGAGATTGGCGGCGATCACCAGCAGTTTTGGATGGCCCGCGAGTACGTTCCCGGTCGCGATGCCGCGCGGCTGGTCGCCAGGCACGGCGCGTTGCCGCTGGCTTGGGCCTGCGAAGTGGTTCGCCAAACGGCCCTGGCCTTGCAGTTTGGCTTTTTGCAGGGGCTGCATCATGGGCATTTGCAGCCCAGCAAGCTGTTGCTGACTCACGAAGACTTTCAGAAGCCGCCGCACGTCATGCTGTTGGGGCTGGGCTTCACCTACGCCACGCGGGCCCGGCAGGGCGATTCGACCGTCACCCGTCTCGACCAGTTGCCCAGTGGTTCGGCCTACTTGGCCCCCGAGATTGGTTTGGGCACCCAGGGCACCAGTGTCCAGGGCGATCTGTTCTCGTTGGGCGTGGTGCTGTTTGAGTTGCTGACTGGCGAACTTCCGTGGACCGGCGAGGATCCGCTGTCGGTCTGGACGGCCCGCTTCGAGCAGCCGCCGCGTGCGGCCCGCGAGTTGCGTCCCGACTTGCCGGAAGAGTTGGCCAAGCTGCTGGACCAGCTCTTGGCCCGCGATCCCACGCGCCGGCTCCGCACGCCCGGCGAGTGTGCGGCGGCCTTGGCGGCGTTCTGTCCGGTCGGTCGCAATGAGGTTGCCGCACCACCCGAGGATGATGCGATCAGCGTGTTCTCGGGCGAAGCCACACCGGCGGCCCCACCCGAGTCGGCCAGTAGTCTGACCTCGCTGACTTCGTCCCCTGCGGTGGAGGCCGCCCAAGTCGCGGTCTCGTCGGCCGAGGGTCCCTCGACGATCGCCCCGCCTGCCCCGGTTTCCCTGCCAGACCCGCCTGCCCCGCCGGTCACCGCGGCCCAGGCCAGCCCATCGCCGCTGGCGAGAAGCGCGCCGTCGCAAACGGCTTTGCCGGCCGAGGCCCCAGCGACCGCACGTTCGCGTCCCCAGGCCGACAAGGCGGCGTCGGTCGGGCCCGATGTCTCGTCGGTGGCGGCGTCGACGGTGTCGGCCTTGTCGGAATCGCTGTCGTCGTCGGCCGAGAGCGTGGTCTCGGCCTCGTCGATTCCGCAGCCACCGGCGGCCCCGGCGCATGAGACGTTGCCCCCCGTCGAGCCGCTCCGCTTTGATGCCAAGGCCAACGACTTGCTGCGGCGCCTGCCGACCACCGATTTGCTGACCGAAGACCATGTCGATCAGCTCCGGCATCTGGCCGGGTTGGCGGGTCGAGGGACGATCGATTGGTTCACTCTGGTCGAGCATGCCCAGGGCGTGGGCCTGCTGACCCGTTGGCAGGCCGAACAGGTCATGGCCGGTCGCAAGGAGTTCCGGCTGGGCGACTTTCTGCTGTTGGCGCCGCGATCCACCGGCGACGGCACCCACGGCTTCATCGCCCTGCATCCCAAGCATGGCACCGTGCAGGTCAAGCTGGTGCCGGCGACCACGGTTTTGGATCAAGAGGTCGTCAGCCGCTTGGATCGCGAATTCCGCATCAGTGCCCAGGTCCAACACCCGCGGCTGCTGGCGGCCATTGATCGCGGGCGTGGCGGCCAAATGGAGTATCTGGCGCTGGAGGCCGTCACGGGCCCGAGCCTGGCCGAGGTGATCGAGGCCAAGGGCCCCTTGCCGGAACCGTGGGCCTGCGAGGTCGCGCGGCAAGTGGCCGAGGCCCTGGGTGCGCTGGCCGACCACAAGCTGGTCCACCGGCACCTGTGCCCTGACAACATCCTGCTGGCCAGCGACGACCTGACCTGCTCGCCCGAGGTCAAGCTCGCCAGCCTGGGTGCGGTCCACACCGAGGACGAAGAACTCAAGGGCACCTGCGTGACCCAGGCTGAAGAGATTCTGGGCCACGCCGACTACCTGGCGCCCGAACAGGTCCGCGATGCGAACGATGTCGACCCCCGGGCCGATTTGTTCAGCCTGGGCTGCGTGTTGTTTCATGCCTTGGCGGGCGAGGTGCCGTTTCCGGGCAACAGTCCGCAGGAGCGGGCCGATGTGCGACTGCGGACCGATGCGCCCAAGCTGAGCTGGATCCGCGACAACCTCACGGCCGATATCGAGCCGGTTGTGGCTCGGCTGCTGGAACGAAATCCCGATCACCGATTCCAAACCGCCAAGGAACTGATCGAGGCCCTCAAACCGTTATCCCTGACCGAAGGGCTGCCGCCGCTGCCTCGCAAATCGTTGACCGATTTGCAATCGGCCTCGGGCGGACCCGCCCAGCCCAGTCCGCTGGCCGAGATGGGCGACCTGGCCGAGTTCTTCGAGGCGCTGGCCGCCAGCGAGTTGCTGAGCGAACCGCAGTTGTCCACGGCCCGCAAACTCACCGAGGGGCTGACGGCGCCGCAACTGTTTGCCAATCGCCTGGTCGATCGTGGGTTGCTGACCCGCTGGCAGGCCGCCCGCTTGCTGGAAGGCCATACCGACTACTTTGTCGGCCGCTTCAAGTTGCTGGCCCGCATCAGTCAAGGGGCCACGACCGAGACCTTCTTGGCCGAAGACACCCAGAGCCCCCGACAGGACGCCCCGCGGCGGGTGGTGGTCAAGGTCCTGGGGGCAGGCAGCGGTATTGAATCGGTCGACCTGAACCGCTTCCGCCGTGCGGGCGAGTTGCTCAGACAGCTCGAAAGCCAGCAGATCGTGCCGGTCGAACTGTTGGGCGAGCACCAGGGGCGCTGGTACACGGTCATGCCCTATCTGCCCGGCCGCAACGCCTTGGAGGTCTTGCGGCGTCTGGTCCGTTTGCAGGTGGGCTGGTCCTGCGAAATCGCCCGGCAGGCCGCCGAGGGCCTGGCCGATCTGGCCGATCGGGGGCTGGTGCATCGCGATCTGCAGCCGGCGCACCTGCATATCCCCTTTGAGCGCGATCCCCAGGCCGCCCCCCGTGTCCATGTGCTGGGCTGCGGCCTGATGCGGCCGATTGGCTCGCAGGGCGACGGCTCGACGGTGGCCCGCGCCGGCGATCTGGTTGGCACCGCCGACTACATTGCCCCCGAGCAGGCCGAGAACCCCGTGGCCGTGGACGCCCGAGCCGACGTCTACGCCCTGGGCTGCACGCTGTATCAATTGCTCACGGGCCGGCTGCCCTTTGATGGCCCCAATGCCATGGCCCGGCTGACGGCGCGGTTCCACGCCCAACCGCCTGACGTCCGGCAACTTCGCACCGATGTGCCCGAGCCTTTGGCCGCGGTTTTGGTCAGGGCAATGGCCCTGGAACCCGCCCAGCGCTACCAACACCCTCGCGAATTGGCCGCGGCACTGGCCCCGTTTTGCGAGCCCTTGCCGTCCAACCTGGCGGTGCTCAAGCGGAGCGTGCCTGGCGCCGCAACGGCGGCGGCTTCGTCCAGCCCCTTGCCTCCAGTTCGCAAGACCCACGACCTGCTGGAACGGCTCGAGTCGCTGGCTCTGCTGGGCGACGAGGCCCAGCTTCAGGTCCGCAAGTGGATTCAGAACGGCGACGAGGTCTCGGGCGTCGCCCGGCAACTGATCGCCGAGAGAATGCTCACGCCCTGGCAGGTGCGGCAGTTGTTGATGGGGCGGCGCGAGTTCTTTGTCGATCGCTATCGGCTGTTGGCTCGATTGCTGCCCGAGAACCGTTCGGTCAATCCGGCGGCGGATGATCCCGACCGCTTGGAAGGCACCTTCCTGGCGGCCGATCCCCAGGGCGGCACGGTCGTGTTGCGAAGGCTGACGCAGCTCCAGCAGGAACCCGCAATCCTGGCCTTCTTTGCCGGTCAGGAAACCGCCAGCGGGCAGCTTGCTCACCCCGGACTGGCCCAGATTCTGGATGCCGGCCATCTGGCCGACGGGGCGTTCGTCGCCACCGAGGTTGTTGGCGGGCGGAGCCTGCAGGCCATTATTGATGGCTTGCCCGAGGGCCAGGGCATGCCGATCGCCACCGCCTGTGCCTTGGCTCATCAGGCCGCCGAGGCCCTGGACCACGCCCAGCGTCGCGGAGTCCAACATCGCAATCTGCGACCCAGTTCGCTGTTGGTCCGACTGACCAACGACGACGAACGCCCTCTGCCGGTGGTCAAACTACTGGACTTGGGCATCGACGACGTCAGCCGTCACTGGACGGTGTGGGCTCGACAGACCCTGACCGGGGGTGGCAGTCCACCGGCAATGACCCTGGAGTACATCGCCCCCGAGCAAATGGACGAGACCGCTCCCTGCGATCCCGCCAGCGATGTGTATGCCCTGACCAGCGTGTTGTACGAAATGCTGGCCGGCGAGGCCCCCTTTGCCGGTCAGGAACCCTTGGAACGGATCACCGCCCGACTGGCCAATCGCACGCCCGACGTGACCAGTCGCCGGGCCGAGATTCCCGCCGAGTTGGCCGCCGTGGTCGCGCGGGGCCTGGAACGCGATCCCAAGAAGCGCTACGCCAACGTGGGACAACTGGCCCGCGATCTGGCCCGCTTTGTGCCCGCGACCCAAAAGCACAAGCCGGTTCCTTCGGCCAAGGCGCCGCGGCCGGCGGTCGATCCCAGTCAGACACCCGGCGTCGACGCCTTTCTTCAGCAGGTGGAAATCAGCCATCTGCTGACTCGCGACACCATCGGGGCTGCCCGGCAGTGGGCGGCCGAGTGCTCGTCGGCCAAGGTCCTGGCCGAGCGCTTGGTGGCCAACGGGCAACTCACCGGCTGGCAGGTGGCGCAGTTGTTTGTCGGTCAGACCGACTTCTACCTGGGCACCTACAAGCTCCGCGCGTGCCTGGGGCACGGATCCAGCGGCACCGTGTACGAGGCCGAAGACCAACACCGCAACCGGGTGGCGCTCAAGGTCCTGTCGCCCGAGCACCTGGACGAGGCCGAGAACGTCAAGCGGTTTCTTCGCGAAGGCCGCGTGGCCCAGGTGCTGCAACACGGCAACATCTGTGCGGTTCAAGGAACCGATCGCGACGGCGACCGGCACTTCTTGATTATGGAGTACAGCCCAGGCCAGGACCTCAAGGCCTGGGTCGCTGAACACGGGCCGCTACCCATTCCCTTTGCCGCCGAGTGCATCCGCCAAGCCGCCTTGGGCTTGGATCACGCCCACAAGCACGGCGTGGTCCACCGCGATATCAAGCCCGGCAACCTGATGGTCGCTGCCGACGACACGGCGAGTTATCCCAAGCTCAAGATCACCGACCTGGGCGTGGCCGACATCGCCGATGGCGAGCTCAAGGGCACCACGGTTACCAAGGTCAACGAGATTCTCGGCACGCCCGACTTCATGGCCCCCGAGCAGGCCCAGGATCCCAGCCGCAGCGACCCGCGTTGCGACATCTACTCGCTGGGATGCACCCTGTACTATCTGCTGACCGGCGAACCGCCGTTTGAGGGCGAGACCCCCTTGGCCAAGTTGACCGCCCGGCTCAAGAACGAGGCTCCGCCGCTGGGAAAAAAACGCGCCGATGTGCCCGTCGAGCTGCAAAGCATTGTGGCCAAGCTGTTGCAGCGCGACCCCGAGCGGCGCTACCAATCGGCCCGCGATGTGGCCCTGGAGCTGGAACCGTTTGGCCTGGAAGCCCCCAGCCTGCACGGCAGTGTCAGCGTCGCGTTCAACTCCTCCGAGGTCGAGGCCTTCTACGCCACGCTGCACCGCGCCGATCTGCTGCCGGTCGAGCGGCTTCAAGCCACCCGCAAAATGGCCGTGTTGGAACGCGATCCTCGGGCGGTGGCCAAACTGCTGGTGGACGAAGGACTCCTCAGCCGCTGGCAGGCCCGCCAACTGCTCGATGGCCGCTCCGAGTTCCGCTTCGGCGACTATCAACTGCTGGACATGATTGGCCGCGGGGCCACCGGCTACGTTTACAAGGCGCTTTCGCCGGGCGGTCAAACCGTGGCGCTCAAGGTGCTCAACGCCGAGCTGATTCAAAAGAACGAAGCCCTGGCCCGCTTTCAACGCGAGATGCGGGTGGTGGCCGAACTGACGCATCCCAACATTGTGACCGCCTACGACTGCGGCCAGATGGGCGACGATTACTTCATTGCCATGGAGTACGTGGCCGGTCGCGACCTCAAGACTTGGCTGGCCCAGAACGGCCCCCTGCCGGTGGACTGGGCCTGCGATTGCATCCGGCAGGGGGCGGCCGGTTTGCAGCACGCGCATAGCAAGGGTATCGTCCATCGCGACATCAAGCCTGGCAACATGCTGGTGGTCGCCCAAAGCATCTTCGATCCGCCCTCGTGCAAGCTGTTGGACATGGGCTTTGCCAACGCCGCGGGTATGGACGCCAAACGTTCGCCCTTGACGCGGGCCGATCAGCTTCTTGGCACGCCCGACTACATGTCGCCCGAGCAGGCCCAGGATCCCACGCAGGCCGACATCCGCAGCGATATCTACTCGTTGGGCTGCACGCTGTTTCGGCTGATCACCGGTCGGCCGCCGTTTCCGGGCGACACCCCGCTAGAAAAACTCAACGCCCGGTTCCGTCAGGATCCGCCGCCGCTCAGGCTGTATCAGCCCGAGGCCCCCGAGGCCCTGGAGCGGATTGTCATGAAAATGATGGCCCGCGACCCCGACGAGCGCTATCAGCAACCGTCCGAGGTTTACCACGCCCTCAAGCCGTTTTGCATGCCGGGCTCGCCCGAGAGTCCGCTGGACAACGTGGGCACCCCGGTTGCGCCCCAAGACGAAGACGTCGCGGGCGACGATTCGGCGGTCAAGAGCTTCCGCAATCAGCTTGCGGTGTTTGTCGGCACCACGGCGCTGATCGCGGCGGTGCTGCTGTACGTGTTTTTGCAGCCCAGTTCGGTGGCCGGATTGGCGTCGCTGGCGGTGGCGTTGATTGGCGTGTTGGCCGTCAGCACGCTGTTTCTTATTGGTCCGGGCTCGACCAGCGAGGCCCCCATCCGCCGCAAGCGGCTGCGTCGCAGCGTGCCGGTGGACGACTTGGACACCGTGGTCGACTTGCTGGCCGCGGTTCATCCCGAGCAGGATGCCCTGGACGCCCCCTGGGCCCGCAGCCAGGGCGGGTTGGTTTCGCCCGCGGATCCGTACGCCCGACTGCAATTGCCCGGCGTAGCCCCCGAGCATTACGCCCTGCGGTTGGTGGTCGAGCGGATTGACGGCGACGCGGCCCTGGCAATTGGCCTGGTGCATCACGGTCGGCAGTGCGTGGTCACCATCGACGGCTGGGGCGGCACGACCAGCGGTCTGGGGTTGATCGCTGGCCGCAGTTACGAGTCGAACTCGACCACGTTCAAGAACCAGGTCTTTTTGAATCGGCAACTCGCCGAAGTCGTCTGCCTGGTGGACGACGAGCACATCGAGGTGCTGGTCGATGGGGCCTTGCTGCTGGAATACGTCGACGCCCCCGAAGACCTGAGCCTGCCCAGTGGCTGGGCCGTTCGCGATCCCCGGGCGCTGTTCGTCGGCACCCACGCCACGCGGTATCGCTTCCACGAGATCGAGCTGCTCACCGACTCGGCCGACGCCTTGGAGATTGTCGACGACGCCCCCAGCGCCGTCTCGACGACCCACACTCCGGCCTCGCTGCACGCCCGCTGATCGCTGGGCGACGAGTGCTTGACTGACGGTCGCTTGCAAACGCTCACTGAGAAAAGTGTGCCACTGCTTGCTGGCAAGCAGTGCCATATGCCGATCAA
>JBJHDE010000180.1:0-9423 GCA_050486385.1 Planctomycetales bacterium
GGTGTAGGCTTCGCGCGACGTGACCTGTTAGGAATTAGCGTAAGCCATCGGCCTGCCCTAGGCTATTGCGGACTTGCCGGCTAGCCTGACAGGAGGCCGGGACGGTGGGGGCGCCGGCTCGTCGACCGTCGACCGACTTTCTCTCTCACGGATGAAGCACTCGTGCGACAGACGCTGTTCTACATTCCCAACGCATTGCCCGAAAGCTGGGGGGGCTGGCCCCTGCTCGGCGTGGGAATCCTGCTGGCGGTGTGGTTGGTGATCTGTGGGCTGTTCGTCTTCTGGCAGCTCCGTCAGAAGGCCAACCCGGCCGATCTGGTGGTCAACCTGCTGTTGATGGCCGTCGTGGCGGGGGCCATCATCATGGTGCCCGGCATGTTCGGCGAACGCGGCGTGCCGATCCGCGGCTTCGGTGTGATGGTGCTGCTGGGGGTGCTCAGCGGGCATGGTGTGGCGTTGTGGCTGGCTCGCCGCGCGAATCTCCATAGCGACGTCATCTTCAGTCTGGCCGTGTGGCTGCTGGTCGGTGGCTTCGTGGGGGCGCGGTTGTTCTTCGTGCTGCAGTACTGGCGGACCTTCCTGCGGCCCTCGGTCGATGCCCCCGAACTTGTGCCGACCCTGCTGGAAATGCTCAAGGTCACCGAGGGCGGCATCGTCCTGTATGGATCAATCATCGGCGGATTCGTCGCCCTGCTGCTGTTCTGCCGCCGCCACCAACTGCGGTTGCGGGCGGTGGCCGATGTGGTGGCCCCGGCCGTGATGATCGGCCTGGCCTTCGGCCGCCTGGGCTGCTTCTTCAACGGTTGCTGCTACGGCGGCGTGTGCGAACTGCCCTGGAGCGTGCAATTCCCGCCCGACAGCCCGCCGTACGTCAGCCAGTTGGATCGCGGCTTGCTGTTGGGCATCAAGTTCGATGGCCCGCCGGATGCCCCGCCGGTGATCTCCGCGGTTCTGCCCCAAAGTCCGGCCGATGCCGCGCGGCTCCGGCCGGGCGATCGGATCGTGCGGTTGTTTGGCCTGCGGGTCGATCGCATTGACGAGGCCCGCTCGCTGATTGTGCAGCGAGGTGGGCCCAATCAGCCGGTCGAGATCCGCCTGGAAAGCGGCAGCGTGACCACGATCCGCTTGCCGGCTGTGTCAGCTCCCGTGCATCCGACGCAGCTTTACAGTGCCATCAACGCGGTGCTGTTGTGTGGCGTGTTGCTGGCCTATTGGCCGCTGCGTCGCCGCGACGGCGCGGTGTTCGGCGTGATGCTGTTGCTGTATCCGGTCGCCCGCTTTGTGATCGAGGTCATCCGCAGCGACGAACAATCGGCCTGGGGTACGGGTCTGACCATCTCGCAGAATGTCAGCGTGCTGGTGTTCGTCGCCGCCGCGTTCTATTGGGCGTGGCTGCTGGCACAGCCCCGGGGGACCGATTGGCCCTTGCCGGCCGATCACCCGTGGGCCGCCAATCGGCCGGCCACGTAAAGCCGCCTTGGCTTACAGGTCGTCGCCCAGGTTCTCGGCCGCTGCGCCCTGTCGGAAGTCGGGCACCATCAGCATGTGCGGCTCGACGATTTCGCCGCCGCGGGGTGTGACCATCGCACGAAACAGCGTTTCGTTGAACGCATTGGGCACGAACATCTGCTGCCCATCGAACAGGCACACAAGAAAGCCGTCGTGGAACACACCGCCCAGCTTGGGCAGCGGGCCGTTGGCGTCGTAGGCAATATCCTCGGGCTGGGCCCAGGGAATCTCGCGTTGGGCCTCGACCAGCATGATGGTGCTGTGCTGGCCATCGAGGAACTCCGCGGAACGCATTCCCCGTTGATTCAGCGGAAATCCCGTCTGTGGGCCCACCAGCACAAAGCACGTCGTGTGGTTGGAGTTCGGGTCCAGGCCGCTGTAGACCGGCAGGACTTGATCGGTGATTTGGCGATTGGCCTCGCTGTCCCAGGGCTCATCGAAGCGGTACCTGTCGTACAGCTCCTGGTGCCCGAGATACGGCAGCAGCGCCACCCGCCAACTGTGCGGTGTCTTGCCATCGGGGCCCAGCAGCACCGGCGCGGGAAATCGCCCGTGGTGAGTTTCGTAGTTCATCATCGCAAGGAGAATCTGCCGCATTTTGTTGGCCTGCCGGCTGCGTTGGGCCTGTTCGCGGGCCTGCTCAATCGCCGGCTGCAACAGGGTCAGCAGCCAATTCACGGGCAGCGGCAGGTCGTAGCTGACCGAGACGTTCACGTCACGGGTCTCGATCTTCACTCCATCCAACAGCGTCCGCACCATCGCCGTGGCCATGACGCCGGCACCGGTATCGTCGGGCCGATGCGGCCGGTTGCGTTCCGCCTGGCGGATGGTGGCTTCGGCGGCGTTGCGACCCAGCCGATACATGGCCTGGAGCGTCTCGGCCACCAGTTCCGCATCGTTGGCCGAATAGGTCTCGGCATGCATTCGCAGCCCCATCGTGGGGCCGGCGATCACCTTGCCGGCGAAGGCATTCGTCCGTCGCCACAACGGATCGGCCATCCCCAGGATGGCGGCAAAGTTGGGTGGGGAGTGATCCAGGCCCTCGCGAATGTTCTGCGACCACTTGGGGCCATCGCCGACGACAACCAAGTCGCCATCGTGGACCTTGTCCCACAGTCGCTGCCAGGACCGTTCGCCCTGGTTGTTCTTCAGGCGAAAGGCCAGCCAGTCCAGCACGCTGGTTCGACCGATCAACACCGTGCGTTCATCGAGTTGAAGATAGGCAAACGAGGTGGTCCCCTCGAAAAAGGCGTCAACCTGGTCTTCCTCTTCGGCAAAGCGGAAGTTCGGATCGGCTTCGTAAAATTCCAGATGCTGTAACAACTGGGGTGGGTGCTTCGACCAGTCGTAGGGCTGGTGCGTCCGTACGATCAGCGCCTGGTAATCCTCGGGATCCTGCCAGAGGAAATCGCTCCAGGGGTGGCGTACCAGCCCCAGAATTTCGAGATCGTTGAGTTTAAGCTGGCTGCCGGCGAAGGGAGACTCTTCAAACATCAGCTCGGCCAGCGGACGCAGGGCCTGTTGGCGTTTCATAATTTGAGTCGGCCTCAGATACGCCGCGAAAGGCGTGTCGTAGGGCACGATCGCCGGGTCCAGCCCCGCCGCTTCGTCGGCCATCGCCCGAGGCGAGCCGCTGACAACGACCCCGACCAACAGGACGACCCAAAACGACTGGGTGAGGGACGGCATCGGCGACATGGTAGAGATACCTGCAAAAGCTTGGGAACGGTACTTGTGGCACTGGTGGCTTGTCCACCAGTGTTTAATAACGCCTGCGATTCTTTGACTGATGCCCGTGAAACTCCTCGAACAGAAGCAACTTGGGCGGCCGTGTCCGACTTGGCCACACACTGGTGGACAAGCCACCAGTGCCACGAATTTTGCTCGAAGTGTTGCGAAGCGACGAGTAGCTTCCTTGACACAAATACAGTGGCGTGGAACATCAACGTGACACGCGTTCGTGGGCTTGTCGATCGGAGCGCGACGGCGTCACTACGTGCGACTGGCCTGCGGGGTCCGAGTGCTGGTCGGGGATGGCGACGGCGATCCCGAGGTGAAGATCCGCTTGCGATCCTGTTCACTGAGCAAGGGGGCTTGGACCCGCACCAGACTGACGCCCTTCTTATAGAGCAGATCGCCCCGGCCCAGCAGTTTTTCACAGCCGCTTTGTTCCAGCAGGATGCGACTTTCCAGCGCTTTGCCCATTTTGAACCCGATCCGGCCGATGATGTTGGCATCAATCGTCCCGCTCACGGTCTTGCGATCGGCCCGTTGAGTGGCCAGCACCAGGTGAATGCCCGCGGCGCGGGCCTTGGCCCCCAGGCGGAAAATGGCTTGCTCGACAAGCTGCCGCTCGCCGCTGCCGGCCAGCAGGTCAAAGTACTCGTCGCAGATCAGCACGATCCGCGGCAGGACCCGTCCCGTCCGACGAATATAACTGGCCAGCGAGTCGTCGCCTTCAAACAACTGATAGCGCAGCTCCATGGCCTCGACCAGTTTATTGAGCACCTCCGAGGCCGGCCGCTCGTCGGGAAACACCAGCGACTGCCGGTCATACAGAAAGGGCGAGTTCGCCATGTCGTGAAAGGCGTTCCGCTTGGGATCAATCAGCACCAACCGCAGGGTGTCGGGCGTGTTGGTCTCAATCAGCCCAGCCAGGGCGACCCGCAGCCACTCGCTTTTGCCACTGCCGGGAGTCCCCGCCACCAGCACATGCGGGTTGTCGGGTAGGGTCAGATCCAGGGTGTGCAATGTGCGATCGCAGTCCAGGCCCAGCATCAGGTGGCAACTGCCCAGCAGCGGGTCGGGTTCAGGAAACTGGTCGCGAATCGCGGCGTAATCCAGGACTTCGCGATCCGGCCGTTCCAGATCGATCACCACCCGCGCGCCCAGTTTCAGGACCTGCGGTTCCTGTTCGAGGTTCAGCTTGTACTGCACCTGCTCCATCACGCCTTGCACCTTTTTGACGGTCGCCCCGTGCTTCATTCTCAAGGGCACGCGGATGAAACTGGGGGCCACCGTCGGCGGCCCACCCTGGCCAATCTCGACGCCGGCTTCCCGGATGGCGTCGACGAGCCTCTCGGCCAAGGAGCGATCAGGTCGAACGATTGGCGGCGGTGGCGGCGGCGGTGTTGGTGTTCGTTTGCTGTTGCTGCCGACCACGCCCGCGATCTTGCCGATGAGGTCGATCAGCTTGTCTTGAACGGTGGCCAGGTCCGAGGCGGGGTAGTTCCGTTCGTGAACCTGAGGATAAAAGCTGACCAACGACAGGGGCGAGTCGGTACCGTGGCCGTTGGTGGCGGCCAGCATTTGATGATACAGGCAGGCCTGGCTGAGGTCGGCCTCGGGCTGGGTCGCGCCGAGTTTCCATTCGGCCACGCACCAGGGACCGTTGGGCAAGCGGAACACGGCATCGGGCCGGCCTTGCACGGTGACCGGTTGGTTCCAGTTGGGCTGTTCGATCTCCCAGGCCAGCTCGCCTTCGCATTCGATGGCCAAGCCGCTATCGCGCAGCCAGCGGTCGGGCGATTGATGGGCCGACTCGCATTGCTGAACAACGAGCTGGGCCAACCAATCCAGAAAGTGCTGAATCGCCTGCCAGAGGTTGAGCAACTCGGGCCCTTGATCCGTGAGTTGCGCGGCTGAGCGATTGAGGCTCGGTGCCAGCAGGTCGTGAAACACCCGGTTGACCAGCTTGGCGCGAACGTCGGCCTGGTCGCGATCGGCGTGTTCGAGGTATTTTGCCAGCCGCTGGCCGTTCTTGTTCAGCAGGTCGGCCACCACATCGTGAAAGATCTGGCCAACCCGGGCGGTGCTCGGTTGACCCGGACCAGGTCCAGCCCCGACACGATAGAGCGCCTCGCGGACCTGCGAGACCGTAATGGTCACACTCATGACTTGACTCGCACTTGACTCAAGGGGTGAAGCGGGCCGCGGGCGGGGTTCGGGCCTCTAGTCGGTGGCCACCGAACGCTCGCCGGTGTAACAGTAGACCACCGCGTCCCGACCGCCGATCATACGGAACCGCTCGGGATGGGCTTGAATGGACCGCGTGAGTTGCTCGGGCTGACAGTCCAGCTTGTTGGCGGCCTCGACAAGCGACAAAAGTTTGTGGTGTTCCAATTCCTGGGCCAGATCTTCGAGAGTCGCCGGGGGCAACACATCGATTTTTCGCGTCTTCGTCCCATCGTCAATCGGAGGAGGCACCGGTGAAACCGGTTGACAAATCGTTTCGACCAGATCCGCCAAGGCCGGGTCCAGGTTCTGGGCCAGCCAGGCGCTCAGCGAGCGGGTCGTGACCGGGTCGCCATTGTGAGCCAGTTTGCCGCTTTCGGCCTCGGCCATGAGTTCACGAATCGCCTGCAAGGCCGCCAGGGCCTCGGGCGCGGGACGCAGCAGGCAGACATTGGAATGCTTTTCCAGTTCGCTCCACAATTGCCGTCCCTTCACGGAGGTCTTTTTGATGATCCGTTCAGGGTGCCGGACGAGCACCAATTTCTCGTAGAGCGGTTTCTGGTCGTCGTCGAGTTGGCCGACGAACGCCTTAAGCTGCCGAGTCAGTTCACCCATGTTGTCGGTATTGCATAGGCCAATGCCAACACGGCCCTCGCCACTGTTCAGCACGCATTCCAGCGGCGGGCGTTGTCCGTTTTCATAGGTCCACTCGGGCTGGGCGAGCTTCATCAACGTCGGCAGGGCGTGGGCCAGCAGGCTCTCGCAAGCGTCGGGCGCGACCTTCTCGATGGCCAGTTCGCGACGGCGGGTCAATTCCTCATCGAAGAACGCTTCCTCCGGCTGGACCTTGGCCGTGCCCGACTGCCACAGTTCAAAGTCCTGGCTGGCCACGGCCAAGACCTTCCGCGGCGTGGCTTCATGGTTGTCGACCACCGTCTTGAGCGTTTCGAGCCGCACCGGATACAGCGGCCCATGCTCGGATCGCAGGTCGTTGAGTTCTTCAACTTGATTCAGTCGCGACTCGACCACCTGCTGGGCCTCTTCGAGCGAGAGGAACGACAGCGCCGTCTTTGCGAACGAAGTCATGCGATCCTGTTCGGACTGCCGAATCGCCGTAATGAGCGAAGTGGTGTGTGTTCTTTGGACGCTCGTAATAAGCGCAGTATTATTGACCGAATCGTGAAGCGTGCTAATCATCCGGCCGAGCGCACGGTAGCCTTGACCTTCACTGTCGACCTCCATTGCCTCAATTTGATCAAGAAGGAGGGCTAAACAATTTCCCCGTCCAACGATTTCACAAAGCTGCTGAACCATTCGACGCGAAGCGTCTTCTCGATCGTCAGTGTCCTGTGTTTCCGCGACGCCGAGCTTACGCAACGCAATCTCCGACAAACCGTTGCCTCGCAACCAAGCAAGGCATTCGAGAGAATGACGGCCAAGCATCAGGTGGAGTAGGACGGTCAATAAATCGATGTCAGCGTCCTGAAAAGTCCATCCGAGCAGCTCTTCAAGATCCTTTTCGAGGCTTTCTTGATGCTTGTGGCGGGTTAAGAACCAGCTCCACCAATCGCTCTGCCCGTTGGGAGCGGGGCGAACCCTTGCAAAGTGGCCGGACAACAGGGTCCCGATAAACGGTCGATTACCATCCATTCGCAGCAAGTCTTTGACAAGGCATTCGCGAATGTGCTGCCAGATCCGGCCCGGGCTCGTGTGAAGCCGGACATAGATTAGCGCAACGATTCCCTGGCCGTTGCGTGGAGTGCTACTGAAGTGTTTCCGCAGCCGCGCAAGAATGTGGGTCTTGCCCGCACCTGGGACGCCTTCGAGCAAGACCCCACAACTTCGGTGCTCGTTGATGACGTATTCAATCGCGTCACGGCATATTGTGAATACGTCGGAATGAATGTCTCGAACGTCGGCGGGCGGATCGCTCCAGGCATCGCCAAGGATGCGAGTCTTGAAGGGGTTGCGGGCTTGAATTCGCGTCATGATTCGTCTCTGCGCACAAGTTTCATACTAATGTTGCATTTCCCAGCGGAATCGGAGACCGAAGCCTCTCGGTCACGCTGATCCATTCCAAAGAGATCGTCGGACCATTGAAGTTGCACGGCCCCCTTATCGCGAAGGCTCAAAATCGCTTGGTCGAAAGCTTCGCGAGATAGCTCAGGAACTCTTGGCCGCAACTGAAAGAAACTGACCAGGGCCCCCGTGCTAGCGGCCCGCGGTTCCACCTGCAAGGCCCGCTCCAGGATCAAACGCTCGGCGTCGTGGGTCGGCGGCGCCGCGGGTGTCGGGCTGGCTGGCGGTGTTGGTGTGGTGGCTGCCGTGGGGCTGGCGGGCGAGGCGGGACCGTGCGAATCGGCGACGATCTGGGCCAGCTCGGCCATGAGTTTGTCTTGGGGAATCTGGCAGGGTTCCAGCTTCTTGCGGAGTTTCTCCAGCACGTCCCGCAGGTAGTCGCCGGCATCCGGCGGGGTGGCGGCGTAGCGGGCCGCCCGGGCACCCACGAAGGCCGGCCATTTGTGCAATTGGCCCTCGGCCAGCAGGCGGTCGAACTGGCGTTTCTGCGCCGCCTGACTCATGCCGGCCAGGTAGGTCTTGGTGCCGCGAAACAGCTCGCTTTGGGTCTTCGAACGGCCCTGCGCGGCCCGCAGCAGGCCCAGGCGGATGTACTCGTCGGGTCCGCCGACCCAATACCGATCGCCTCGCCCGGCGTAGGGCTGATAGCGGTGCAGCCGGCCGGCGGCCACCAACTCGTCCAGCACGGTCTGCAAACTCTCGAGTTCAATCCGCCAAGGCCCCGAGAGCCGATCGCGGAGCTGTTTGGCTCGTAGCGGCTCATCGGCGGTGTCGAGGGCCCGGATGATCACCTCGCCCAGTTCGGTGGCAGAGATTCCCTCGGCGACGGCGGCCATGTTCACGGTGGCCATGTTGGTGGAGTCTCCTGAATAAGGACCTGGCAGCGACGATGGCGATTGTAGCTCCGTCGATCAGGGGATTCAAACCTCGGCACTCCCCAAACGATGTGGTGCGCTTGATTCTCATCCCAACAACCCTCAAGATGCGGAAAGTCTTGCTGGATTGCCCCAAACCCACGGTCGGCCAAGCTCCCATGAACGATCTCGCCGCGGAACTGAGCGATACCGAATTGCTGAGCCTGGCCGACGGCGCCCGCGAGCAGATGCTGTTCGCCCGAGGCTATTTGCACACGCTCGTCGACACGGTGCCGGTGGAGCGTTGGTTCGAGCAGCCGGCCGGTTGCCCGACGCATGTGGCCTGGCAGGTGGGGCATATTGCCAGCAGTCAGTATTTGCTGACGTTGTTTCGGACCCGGGGCAAGTTGGACAGCGACGAGGGGCTGATTCCCAAGGCCTTTCTTAAGCAGTTTGGCAAGGGGTCGGAGGCGCAGCCGGCCGAGGCCTCCAGCTTCTCGGCGGGCCAAGTGCTGGAAATTTTCGATGCCGTGGGCCGCGAGGCGGTCGCCGTGGTCCCCACGCTCTCGGCCAATTCCCTGCGGCAGAGCGTTGTGATGCCCTACGCCGTGTACCCCAACATCTTGGGATCGCTGCTGTTGGCCTCGCATCACGAGATGCTGCACGCCGGTCAGGTGGGCATCGTCCGCCGGATGCTGGGCCTGACTCCAGTTCGCTGACTCAAGCCCGTACGCTTCTCAGCCCGAGGAGCGGACGCAGGCCGGTAGGCTGACGCAGGCGGCTTCACTTGGGGCGGGCCGCGAAGCCGCGGGCCTGCTCGGCAAACGACAGGCCCACCTCGTCGTCCAGGGCTTCGCGGAGGGCCTGGGCCACCGGCCCGATCTTGCCCGTGCCAATCCGCTCGCCTTGAAAGCTCCGGGCGTGTAGCAGGCCGATGCTGGTCGAGGTGACGAACAGCTCGTCGGCCAGGGCGGCCTCCTCGGCATCGATGCGGCGTTCAACGGCCGGGATGTCCAGGCGGTCGCAC
>JBJHDE010000181.1:0-9408 GCA_050486385.1 Planctomycetales bacterium
GCCTTGTTTCGCGATGGGCCGGGCCGGCCCCCCCTCACAGATCCGGCGGCATGCAGCACCGCGGCCGGGCGCGTCGCGTGCGGCGACAAGGGGCGGTGGAGCGACCCTTCGATCTTGCAGCTCCACAGAGCAGCAGCTTCCGCCTCGACTGGCGGCGCGACTACGTGCCACTGGGCATCGGCTTCTCGCCGAACGCTCACGGGAAGATCACGCCTCTTGGTTACCCCCTCGTGGAGGTACTTGCCGCCATCGGCCTCACCTACGCGCGCCCAAGGCGCAAGACGAAGCTCTGTTATCACTACGGCGTCGTCTCCGGCTCTGACCTTCCGCTCCTCTTCCACCGTGCGGCGCTCGGCTGCGCGACTCTCCCATTTCCCATACGTTCCTTTCGCATGGACCTCGACTGGCCCGGCCAGGAGAACCAGGCGCGCTGCATCACCCACGTCTCCGAGGAGATCCCCGCATGACCACACCTCTCACCGATGACTTCCTCGACCGTTGCGCGAACGACCCGAAGGGGCCCGTGGCGCTGCACCTCGTGCAGGAGCTCCTCCCCGTCGAGGGGCGGGGTGCGGTGTTCTACCCGCCCACCTTCGCCTCCGACGAGAAGTACAACATCGACACCCTGGCCGACGGCACCACGGTGGCGCTGGTCGACAGCGTCGGGTCGCAGGCCAACCGGATCGAACCGATTTTTAAGGACGAGCCCTACGACGCGTTGGTGCCGCAGGTAGTGGTCAAAGCAGGCGAACAAAGGGTCAACTTGCTGGACGCTGGGCACCGTGCGGGCGATGCGCTGTTGCGGTGCTCGGAGCTGTCAGATGAGGTGAACGAGGCGTTCCGTGCGGTAGAGCGTGGCGACTGTTCCAAACTGGCGGTCTTCGCGCCAACGTCACTGGTGTTCGGTGCTTGGAACTCACGGGGCGAGAAGGGCGCACAGTCAAAGGTGCCACGGCTAGTGTCCTCCACGATCCGGGCGTTCAACGTTCGGCCGCTGACGCGCGGTGCGGTCTACATCCCGCCAATGGACTACTCAACCGCCGATGTCTTTTCAGAACAGGACAAAGAGAAAGCGGAAGGGGATAAGAAGAACCCGCTGGCAAAACGAGGTTTCGTACACAATCCCGCGTCCGCCGCACACGGCGGAGTGATCGCCGACGGCGGGGTCCGCCGCGACGCAACGCTGAGTCTGGCCGCCTTGCAACGCATCAAAGCTGGCGACGAAACCGCACGGACGCTGGAGCTGCGTCGGTACGTGCTCGGCCTGTCACTGGTTGCCCTGACCGCCGAGCCCGATCCTTACCTCCGGCAGGGTTGTAATCTCGTAATCAACCCGGAAAAGCCGGCCGAGTGCAGCGAAATCTACCGGAGCGGAGAACGCAAGCCGTTCACGCTTTCGCACGACGACGCGATCAGTTTCGCCAGACTGGCGGCTGAGGCCTTCGGCGTGGGCAAGCCGCGGACAGTCGCGTTTGACAAAAAGAAGGCCAAAGAAGACGTGAAGAAGAAGGATAATGACTAACGAGGCTGATCATGTCCACAGCGCTATGTATCTCTGTCACCTTTCTTGACCCGCGTTATCACGGACGGGGCGACGGCGGTGCGCCCGAGTGGCCGCCATCACCCATGCGGCTATTCCAAGCAATGGTTGCAGGCAATGGCCTCACGCTGGGTACCGGCAGTGACATCGACATGGCGCTGCGCTGGCTCGAATACCAGCCTCCGCCGACCGTGCTCGCCCCGCCCAGGCAGGTCGGCACGCCTGTCCCAATGTACGTGCCGAACAACGCGATGGACGTGGTCGCCAAGGCATGGGTTCGAGGCAGTATTGAGGCCAGCATTTCCGAGCACCGCACGCTCAAGATCCTCCGCCCGACGCACCTAATCGGCGGCGACACCGTCCACTACCTCTGGCCAATTGCTTCCAACGACACCAACCAACCACCGGTCGAACCGCTTGCACGAGCCGTCGAACAAATGGTGGCATTGGGTTTGGGACTTGATTTGGTTGTCGCCCAGTGCCGGGTGTTGTCCTCGGGTGACTCCGTTGGTGAAGGCTTGGAGCGGTGGGTTGTGGCACAGGACCATGCCACCAGCACCCTACGTTGTCCCGTCCGCAAGTCGCTTGATGCTCTCATGGAACGGCATTCGGCACATCTCGATCGCCTCGCTGACGACACCTTCCAGTCAGTTCCGCCGCTGACCAGATACCAGGCGGTGGGCTATCGCCGACCAACCGACCCAGTCGGCCGCCCCATCGCGTGCTTCGAACTCCGTCACGATGATGGCTCGTTTTGTCGCTATCCGCAGCGGAAGCTGATGCACATTGCGGGGATGGTTCGGCATTTGGCAAAGGAGATAATGCAGCAGTCGCCGCCGGACGGTGCAAGCGATGATTGGGTCGAGCGGTACGTTGCCGGGCACTGGCGCAAGGGGGATGATGAGCATCGGCAGTTCTCGTACCTGCCGTTACCATCGATCGGGCATGAATTTGCGGACCAGGCGTTGCGACGGGTGATGATCGCGGCACCGGTGGGCGACGATGCGTGGCTGGAGCACTTGGCAGTTCGGCTTGCCGGGCGGCAGCTTAGGCCGGAGAACGGCAACGCGTTTGGCGAGCAAGGGCCGCCGACGCTGGTGCGGGTGTACCGAGATAAAGTGGAGCGGCGTTACACCGCTGCGGCCAACCGTTGGGCGAGCGTCACGCCAGTCATCCTGCCCGGTCACGACGATCGTAAGCCAGCCAAGACGCGCAAGCTCATCGAAGCGGCGCTGGCGCAATCCGGCATCGATCAGCCATGCACCTTCGAGTGGAGCGCGCACTCGCGCTTCCGCAATTCGCTCTCGGCGCACAAGTATCACAAAGACCGCGAAACCGGCTTAAAGCATTGGCAGTTTGAAAATTTGAAGGATTATCTCCGCGGTAAGACCTGGGTGCATCTGACGTTGGCTTTTGCCGATGAGCTAAAGATCCCCGGCCCACTGGTCATCGGGGCGGGTCGCCACTGCGGATTTGGGTTAATGGCTGAAGTTCGCGAGTGACCGTTCGCCGAGTAACGACGGTATTCCGTCCATGATTCACCCAAGCATTCGCGCAACCGTCTCGGCAGGCCAACGAATCTTTCATCCCGACCTCTACGGCATTGAGTTGGTAATCGGGGGATAAAAGGCCAGAATGGCAGACCACCCTGAAGTACCCCCGCCACATCCCCCTCTGCCTCTCCCAACTCCCCTCCGCCGCAATCGGCCGCAAGAACAGAGTCGCCTCCTGCAAGTCCGGCGCAAGGCAAAGCAGATTTTCCTCGCTTGCGTCAAACGGGCTCGCGACACGTGCCCGGGGCGGGCGAGTTCCCGTTGGTTGGCCAGGATTCGATCGCGGGAGGGGAGAAGGCGGGCGTGAGCGTAAACCGTTGCCAGAATTGGCGATAGAACGCAGAAAGGCCGACACCCGGGGGCGTCGGCCTTTCGTGGAACCGGACGGTAGCGGGAGTTCGCTACGGTCCAAACAAGTGGCGGGGACAGGATTCGAACCTGCGACCTCGAGGTTATGAGCCTCGCGAGCTACCTGGCTGCTCCACCCCGCGATGTTGTGTATGTAGAGTGTAGGCCCAGAGCCCGGGACGGCAAGGGCCGGGATCAGGGATTTTTCTGTCCGAGAAGAACAAGTATACAACCTGGGGGGGTCAGCTCTTCTGCTCTAAGGGCACAACACCATCCCAACTGGGGGGCGCCTTGCGGTTGTGGCGGGCGATGTAGACGGTCAGGAAATCCTTGACCACATCGTCGGGGGTCACCTTGTGCAGCAGGGAAAATGCCTCACTCCAGGCGCCTTCGACAAAGGCCTCGACGGCTTGCTCGTAGTGGGTGATGTCCTCGTCGGTCAGGATCGACTCGTCGCAGGTGGCCGGCAGCAGCTCGGTGATGGTCAGCGGGGTGTCCAACCCATAAGGACGAAAACGGCCGACGGTCCGGCAGCGGGCGCGGTCGGGCACCAGGGTGGCGCGGACCCGCTCGGCAGTGAGTTCATCCAGCAGGATCGGGGCTTGCAGGATTTTGGTCATGCCTTCCAGCCGGCTGGCCAGGTTGACCACCGGGCCGAAGACGGTGACTTTGCCCTGGTCGCGGCTGCCGATTTCGCCGGCCACCGCCCGACCGCTGGCCACGCCGATGCCCATGCGGAAGTTGGCCAGGGGGTGATCGGCCGTGCGGTTGGCGATGCGGAACGCCCGACGGATGGCCAGTGCGGCCAGGGCGGCGCGTTCGAAGCGGTCGTCTTGTTGGAAGGGCCAGCCCCAGAAGCCCATGGCGGCGTCGCCTTGGAAGTCGCCGATGACGCCGCCTTGTTCCAGGATGAACTGGGTCATCACGCCCAGGGCATCGCTGACGCGGCCCAGCAGGCCCAGCAGGTTTTGGCCGTGGCGTTCGGCCTCGCGGCTGAAGCTGCGGAGATCGCAGAACAGCACGGCGACGTCGGCTTCGCGGGGGGCGAAAAAGCGTTCGGGGTTCTCGACCGGCACGCTTTCGACCAGCTTGGGCGAGAGAAACCGCGACAGCGTGGCCTGTTTCCGCTGCATCAAGCGAATCTGCTTGAGGCTGTTGAGGATCTTGGCGACGAGTTCCGTGAATTTGACATCGTCGCGGAGGTCGGTCGGATCGCCCGAGGGCGTGGGCTCCATGGTTTGTTGGAATCGGCCGGCCACGTACAGTCCCCAGCCGGGGCAGGCCCCGCCGGTGATGGGCGTGCAGAAGGCCCAGTCGAAGTTTTCGCTCGCGGTGTAGGCCAATTGGGAGTTGCTGGGTCGGGCTCCGCCCCAGACGTGGGCCACACTTTGCTGGCGATTGACGACGGCATCGAGAATCAAACGCTGGCTGGGGCGGAATTCGCCGCCGCTGTTGAGTCGCCGATCCCAGTGCAACACCCGAGCCGTCTGGGTGCCGTCGGTGCCGGGTCGGACGGTGACCACGGCGGCGGCGTCGGCCCGCAGGATGCCGGCCAGCAGCATGTTGACCAGGCGGACGAACAGTTCGGTATCGTTGGCGGCGCCGCTGATGACCTCGGGCAGGCGACTGAGGACATCGAGCCGCTGATCGGCGTTGCGGAAGCGGATCCGCTGGAGGTCGGTCGAATCGTAGGAGTGTTCTTGCAGGGGCCGCGGGGCATCGAAGGCGATGCTGGCTTGTTCGTCGTTGAGCAGAAAGTTCGTGCGGCCAATGACGAAGTGTTCGCCAGGGCCGATGTCGAAGGTCTGGGCTTCTTCGCCGCGGACAAAGACGGCATTGCGGCCCGAGGGCAGCTTGCGGACTTGCAGCCGGCCGTTGATCCAGCGGAGTTCGGCATGGACGCGGCTGATGAGTTCGTCCCAGGGGACCGCCCAGGCGGCCGTGCGGCCCAGCTCGATGGGGGCGCCATCGGGCGGCAGCGGGCGTCGCCAGCGATCGTCGGGACGCAATCCTTGGGCAATGAGGTCGGGCATACGCAGTGGGCAAGCAGGGCGGAGTCCACGGCCGAGCGGCGGGCGGGGGCTTTGTCGCAACCAGCCCGACGGCGTCGGCCACCGAAACCCAGCTTATCGGCAACCGGCGGCCGGGTCAGCTTGGGCCGAGCAGTTCGTTGATCAAAAAGGCGATGACCACGCCCAAGAAGGTGCCGGCCACGGTGAGGGCCAAGGCGGGCTCGTTGCCCAGCACCGGGACCAAGCCGACCATGCGGCGGGCGAGGACGCCCAATTCAAACTGAGCCTGGCCCAGGATCAAGCCGATCACTCCCCCAAAAACGGCACCCACCAGCAAGGCCACCAACAGCTTGCTCGACCGGCGACGGGGTAGGTTATGGCGGCCCCCCTGGGATTTGGGGTCGGTCCGGACGGTGGTGGCCGTGGGCTCCATGACACTGGTGGCCCGCGAGCTGCGATACACGGCCGTGGGCCGGCTTTTGCCCGAGGCGGAACTGGCATCGGTGCTGGAGGCCCGCGCCCGACTCACTGGGCCGGTCATGGGGGCGGCGACCTCGGTTCCGCCGAGGGCGAGCCATTCTTCTTCGCTGAACAGTGGCCGCAGGTCGTACAGCAGTTCGGCCATTTCCTGGTAGCGGTCGTAGGGATCTTTGGCGACCATCCGCTCGAAAATGGCTTGCACCTGGTCGGGCAGGTCGGGCACCACTTCAGACAAGTCGGGGATGGGATCGGTCTGATGGGCCATGAGGGTGCCCATCGTGGTATCGCGGGAGTAGGGCGCTTCGCCCGTCAGCAGATAGTACAGCGTACAGCCCAAGGAATAGATGTCGCTGCGGTAGTCGGCCAGCCGAGGGTCGCTGCCTTGTTCGGGCGCCATGTAGTCGACGGTGCCGAGCATGGTGCCCAACTGGGTGAGCCGCTCGTTCTGGCTGGGCCGCCGATCGATCCGTGGGGCGTGATCCAGCCGCACCAGGCCCAGGTCCAGAATTTTGATCGTGCCGTCGGAATCGAGCAGCAGGTTATCGGGCTTGATGTCGCGATGCACGATCAACCGGCCGTGGGCATGCTCCAGTCCCAATCCGGCCTGGGCAATGCACGACAGGCCGTCCTGCCAGGCCAGCGGGCCGTGCTCTTCGACATACTGTTGCAGGTTCGGCCCGTCGACAAACTCCATGACCATGTAGTTGATGTCGGGCGTGTGGACGCTGTCGTAGGCGGTCACAATGTTGGGGTGATTCACCTTGGCCGCGGCGCGGACTTCGCGATCAAAGCGGTTGGCCGCCTCGGGATCGTCGGTCTCCAGGACCTTGATGGCCACAAAGTCGCCCCGCTGGCGGTGGGTGGCTTTGTAGACGGTGGCCATGCCCCCCTGGCCAATCTGCTGGATGGCCACGTAGTCGCCAAAGACAATGTGCTTGGTGTCGCCCCGGGCCAAAGCGGAGGCCTGGTACTCGGTCAGCACGCCTTCGCGGACCAGCCGTTGCGACAACGCCAGGCTGGGCCGGTCGAGATGCTCGGGTGGTACGCTGCCACGGATCTCAGCACAGGTGCTCGGGGGAAGCAGCCCGCTGGCCGACAGTGCGTCGAGAAGGTCTTTGGTCGTGCCCGACACAGTTGGTCTTCCGCAAAAGGCGCTGAGCCCAGGGTCCCGCACTCCGCGGTCGGGGTGCCGTCGAAAGACTCTGGCGCTCGTGAGAGACTCGTAAAACCTGCAACGCGACGTGCCACCGTCCTGGGCCCTTTCGCGCCTCGTCGGGCGATTTCCGGAGAAACCCACCTAGGCGATCGCTCCTGAGGAACGATCGCCGACGACGCGGACACGCACCCTGGCACCCTCTTATCAAGCGGGAACCGCACCCCCACCCAAATGGTCCGATCGGCCATCGGCGGCACCCGAAACTCGCGAACCGGGGACTGTCGAGCCGGGGCCCGCCCTGAGCCCGAGTCCGCGCGGGGGCGCGGGAATGACTCACTCCCCCGACCACACGGGGCGGCGCGGAGTGCTCGACTTCGAGGATTCCCTATTTAGAATGCCCCCAGGCGAGGTCGATTGCAAGCCTCTGCCCGATGGCCCCTTGGCTCAGATTTAGGAGACTTGCCGCTATGAACCGCACAGCCTCGTGGATGGTGCTGCTGGCTTGCGCCGGCCTGGTGACTTTGACGCCCGCTGGCGTGGGCGGCGACCAGCCCGATCGGGCTGCCTTGGAGAAGAAGCTTGTCGAGACGCTTTCGGGGGCGACCCTGGTGGGCTACTACACCAAGACGACGATCGACCCCAGCAAGCTCCGCGAAGAGCGCTACAAGATCTATTCCATGGAACGACTGGCCGACACCGAAGACACCTGGACCATCACGGCGCAGGTCACCTACGGCGAACGCGACCTCCGGGTGCCGGTGCCCATTCAAGTGAAATGGGCCGGCGACACCCCGGTGCTGACCCTCACCGAAACGGCGATTCCCCTGCTGGGGACGTTCACGACTCGGGTGATGATCTACGAAGACCACTATGCTGGCTATTGGCGGCACGACGATGTAGGCGGCCAGTTGTTTGGCCGCATCGAGCGCGAGAAGGACGCCGAAGACTGAACCCGTGGCGACCCGGGGTGAGGCGCCTTTGCGGCATCGCCCCGGGCGTTTGGTTCGTTCCAGCCGCCAGAGTTGCACAGCCCGTGCGAACAGCTTGGGGGCGGCAGACCACGCGGGGCCGTTGGACCAACCACGCCCAGGGGTGGCGGATATTCCGGCAGAGTTCCAGGCAGGGGCCCGCGGGTGAAGACCGTTCTGACCGCTCATGAATTGCAAGCCGGGGTCGATCGTCTGGCTGCCAAGTTGAATGCCCGATGGGGCGATCGACCCGTGCTGATGGTCGGCGTGCTGGGCGGGGCCTTCATCTTTTTGGCCGATTTGGTCCGCCGATTGGACATGCCCATTGAGATTGGCTTTGTGCGGGCCAGCAGTTACCGGGGCCAGACCACACGCCCGGGAGAACTGACCACGAGCCTTGAGGGGCTTCCGGCGG
The DNA here is from genome assembly GCA_050486385.1 of Planctomycetales bacterium. Taxonomy (GTDB): domain Bacteria; phylum Planctomycetota; class Planctomycetia; order Pirellulales; family Pb10988; genus JBJHDE01. The sequence goes on from JBJHDE010000181.1 coordinate 8,473, forward strand.
TGCGGGGGCGGCATGTGGTGTTGGTGGATGATATCTTTGATTCGGGGCTGACCTTGGATCGGGTGTCGGCCGACCTCTGGCGGGACGGACCGGCATCGCTGGAGACCGTGGTGTTGTTGCTCAAGCAGGGTCGGGCGCAAGTGGCGATGCGGCCCGATCATGTGGTGTTTGAGATTCCCGACGCCTTTGTTGTGGGCTACGGGCTGGACTACGACGGCTTGTTCCGCAACCTGCCCGAGTTGGCCGCCCTCGAGCCGCACGAGTTGCCCCAGCCTGACCGACGGGGAGAGTGATGCGAGTCGTCCTCGTCGTGCGGCATTTCTGGCCGATGTTCGGCGGATTGGCCCAGCAGGCCGGGGCCCTGGCCGCCGAGTTGGCCCGGCAAGGTGTGTGTGTCACGGTCGTGACCACCGGCTTTTATTCGCATTGGCCCAGCGAGGCCGGCTTCGATGGCTTCCGCGTGGTGCGACTGCCGCTGCCTCGCGGGCGTTTATGGAGTCAGTGGCGGTACGCCTCGGTGCTGAGTGGCTGGCTCAAGGAGCAGCGGAATCGCTTCGACGTGGCCTGCGTGTTTGGCATGCGGTTCGACGCCCAGGCCACGCTCTCGGCGGCTCCGCGGTTGGGCCTGCCGGTGATCATCCGCGCTCAAGGCAGCGGCCCGCCGGGTGACCTGGCCTGGCACGAGCGCTCCAGCGGCGGCGGCCGCGTGCGGCGGGCCTGTCACGCGGCGCGGTGGATCGTGGCTCCCAGCGGAGTGGCCGAGGCCGAGCTGTTGGCCGCTGGCTTTCCGCGGGACCTGGTTGTGCGAATCGCCGACGGTGTGACGATTCCCCCGGAGGACCGCCTGCCCTGGCAGACCACCTGCCGCGGCAGCCTGTGCCAGCATTTTCCTGATTTGCAAGCCCCGGCACGAACCCGCGTGGTGCTGGTGGCCGA
>JBJHDE010000182.1:0-9370 GCA_050486385.1 Planctomycetales bacterium
GTCCAGGAGATGGGCTCGGCCCTGCATGGGTCCGAGGGCTTCAAGCAAATCGACACCGTGGTGCTGGTGCCGTTTCCCTTCGGCAAAAGCCGGATGGCCGGCTATCTGATGAGCAGGAGCGTCGACGAAGTCACCGGCGAGGCCCTGGTGTGCGTCTACGTCCCCATCGGGCTGTTTCCGCCGGCCGGCTACACGATGATTCTGCCCGAAAGCGAGATCATCTACACCGACTGGCCGGCCAAGGACGTGTGGACCATGATGCTGTCCGGCGGCCTGACCACTCCGCCCAAGATGCCCTACTCGCAATCCAAGGCCAAGCAGCCCAAGGACGCTTGACCCCGACCCGTGCAACCCTGGCGGTGGTCATCCAGGCGGTTTCGCCGTGACCTGGCGGTCGCGGCATGCTGCGGAATCCAGGTAAGCTGCCCGAGGCCACGCCGGGGCCCGCCGATTTCCGCCTTTAGTCGTTGGCCCAAGATCGCTACAATCCCGCCCCTCAACGGCAAGAATGCCGTGACAGGATGGACCTTCCCAAAGCCATAGCACGGAGGCGAGGCATGGACCGACTCGTAGTGACCGGCGTTGATAGCCTGATGGGGCGTCATGTAGCGGCGACGCTCTGCGATCGCTTCGAGGTGATTGGCCTATGGCAACGCGTCGCGGTGGACCTGCCCGGCTGCCAGACCGAACATGTGGCTTGGGACCAACTCGATCAGCTCACCGCACGTCTCGACGACCTCGACCCCGATTGGGTGGTCCATTGCGGCCCCATCGCCCGAGGTGCTTGGGATGAACTGCCCGATTGGCTCGACGAGATCGAGGCCCACCAGGTGCCGTTCGCCCGGGCGTTGCTGGAATGGACCGGCGAGAACGAGAGCGAACTGACGGTGCTGTCCACCGATGCGGTGTTCGCGGGGCCGCGGCTGTTCCATGCCGAGAACTCGCCGCCGGCCGGTGGTGGTCCGCTGGCCAGTTTGGCCTGCGAAGTGGAAAGCGTGTTGGAAGGCACCCATGCGTTGATCGTCCGCAGCCATCCCTACGGCATGAGCTGGCCGCACGAGCCGCCCTGCTTTGTCGAGTGGATGTGGAACAACTTCAGCGAAGGCAAAGTCGTGGCCCTCGATCCCGAGCGGCACGCCACCCCGGTTCCGGCCACCGCCGTGGCCGAACTGTTGATCGAAGCCTACGAAAAGCAGATGCAGGGCCTGCTGCACCTGGGCGGGTCGGAGCGAGTCAACGCCTTCCGCCTGGGAGCTGAACTCTCGGTGATTGGCGGCTTCTCGGGCAAGCTGGTGCGGTTCAAGCCCTCGCACAACACCGAACGCTATCAGACGCTGATGTGCGAAACATCGCTCAACGTCTGGCGGGCCCGTCGGGTGCTGAAGCAGGTGCCGCCGGCGGTCCGCGACGGTTTGGCCACCTTCTGTCGCGAGATGACCCACGGCCTGGGACATGCCACGGTCGAATCGGGCTTGCGACTGTACAAGCGCGTGGCCTGACAACCGGCCCGCGGCCGCCAAGCCGCGAGGGGTCAGTTGGGGCGATCGAGTTCGATGGGCGGTTGGGGTGGCCGGTAGCCTGCCGGCCACTCGCCGTTTTCCAGGGGTTGAGCGGCGCTGGCGTCAAACGGCCGCAGGGGACGCGTTTCACCTTGGCGGCCGTTGCCACTGGCCTCGCTCGCCCGACCGGGGCGGCGAACGGGCTCCAGCGGGCCAAACAATTCTTGTTCGACCGCCGGCGTGGGCCCCACCAGGGTCGGCCCACTGGACGAGACCGGGATCGACTGCGGCACCGCGGCCTCGGGCACGGCGGCCTGAATCTGCCGCAAGGCCAGGGTATGCACCAGGGCGGGTGCAATCTGATTGAAGCTGGCCTGCACCGTTTGACCTGGCGGCACCAACACGCTGAGCGTGGGAATCTCGCGCTCGTCCAACCAGCGGGCCAACGAGCCCGACACCCGAGCCGGATCGTGCCGGGCAACACGCCAGGCCGTGCGATTGGCCACCGCCTGCGCCCAGGATTGCGCCGGCGGATTGGCCACCAGCAAACCGCGATCGGCCGACTCGGCCAGAATCAGCACCCGATCCGGGCGGGCCAGCTCGGCCAGATCGATCAGGGCCTTGGTCTCGGCGGCGCTGGCCGGTTCCCGCCCACTCAGCCAGCGATCGCGATCGGGAATCCGCCGCCAATTGCTGGTGGGAAAGTTGCGGTTGAGGTCCACGCTCTCGGCATTGGCCCGGGTGCCATTGGCCCGACCATCGGGATTGGGATCCCGCAGGACGGTCAGGGTCACATGCCGCAGCCGCTGAGGTTGGCCAGCCAGGAACGAAATCAACTCGTCCAGCACGCCCAGGGCCTTCGACTCGTTGCCGGCCAAAGGCCCGACGACCAGAACCCGCTCGGCCCCGTTGCCGAGGATCGCCGCTTCGAGAGAACGGTCGAGCCGGCTTTGTCCAACGACAAACCACTCGACCGGGCCGCCCTCAGTCGGCGCAGCCGCCGGAGCCGATCTCGCGAAGATCAGCAGCATCAGCAGCATCAGCCCACGGGGCAGCGACACGGCACATTCCTCAGATCGCCACTAGGCGTGCGGGTTCCGGACGTCAGGGAGCGCTCTCATCAAAAAGCTAGACCCTAGCGGGCGGCGGTCAAACGCATTCACGCAGCCAGGAGCACGCTATTTCCCACCGGCCGAGCCACTGGTGTGGACTGGGGCAAACCCGCGCCCTGGGGCAAACCCGCGCCCTGGGGCAACCGCACCGCCGACGACCATTGGTGGCGATCGCGCAAGCCACTGCGGATTCTCTCAAGTCATCGGGGCCCTATCCCCAGCCCGCGCGGCTCGCTCACCAGGCTTGCTAACCGACTTGACACCCCTTCCAAATGCGTATATTTTACCAATTAGTTAAACAAAAGCCGGATCGGACCCCATGACTCCAGACCCACTGAGCACCACGTTCGCGGCCCTGGCGGACCCCACCCGGCGGGCGATTCTGGCGCGGTTGGCTCAAGGCGAATCGAATGTGACCGACCTGGCCGAGCCGTTTGCCATGAGCCTGCCGGCGGTCTCGAAGCACCTGAAGGTGCTGGAACGGGCCGGACTCATTGAACGGGGACGCACCGCCCAGTGGCGGCCTTGCCGGCTGCGGCCCGAACGCCTCCGCGATGTGGCCGACTGGATCGAGACCTATCGCCAACTCTGGGAAGAACGCTTCGACCGGCTGGACGCTTACCTCAACGAACTCCAACAGCCCGACACGCCCCATGGTGACCAAGACCCAAGCTGATACACCCACGGATTCGCCCCGTTTGGTGATCACCCGACGCTTCGCCGCCCCATGTGATTTGGTCTGGCGGGCGTGGACCGAACCGACGCACCTGATGCACTGGCTGTGCCCGCGGGACTTTACCGTGCTGTTTGCCGAGGTCGACCTCCGCGAAGGCGGGCGGTGGCGGTCGGGGATGGAATCGCCCGAGGGCGACCGCTACACCGCGGGCGGGAGTTACCGTGTGGTCGATCCGCCGCATCGGCTGGTGATGACGCATCGCTGGGAAGGCGAAAGTCCCGAGCCCGACGTCGAGACCCTGGTCACCGTGACCCTCACCGAGACCGACGGCCAGACCGAGATGCGGTTCGAGCAGGTTGGCTTCGGGACGTTGGAATCGCGGGACTCGCACCAAGGCGGCTGGAGTGGGGCCTTTGATTTGCTTGCCAACTACGTGGACGACCTGACCGCGGATCGCCCCCGTGATGTGCAACTCAGCCGTTGCTTCCCCAGCGTGCCGGTCGAAGCGCTCTGGAAGGCCTTCAGCGATGCGAATGCGGTCGCGGCCTGGTTCGGGCCGCGGGACTTCTCCTGTGAAGTCGACGAGTACGATTTTCGCGTCGGCGGGCGTTGGGCCTCGCGAATGATTGGCCCCGATGGCCAGCAGTATCCCAGTTCGGGCGAGTTTACGGAAATCGTACCCGGCCAGCGTCTGGTGCTCACCGACACGTTTGAGCCCTCGGTACAAGACGTCATCCCGACCGAACTGCCAGGACGGGTGTTGGTGACGATCCTGTTTGAAAGCTATGGTCCGGGATCGCGACTCACCCTCCGCACCCAACATGCCAGCCCGCAGGATCGCGCACGCAACGAGGCGATGGGCATGATCCGCGGTTGGCACTCGACGTTGGATTGCCTGCAAGGGTTTCTCACGCAACAGCCAACGGCCCGCGGACTGACCACCGCGGTCAACAGCTCCCGGGCTTTAACCATGTTGCGGACCTTCGCAGCGCCCCGCGAGGCGGTGTATACGGCGCAGACCCAAGCCGAGCAGCTTTGCCGCTGGTGCCTGGGGCCGCCGGGATGGACCATGCCGGTGTGCGAGGAAGACGCCCGCCCCGGCGGAAACTTCCGCTGGGAGTGGCACAACTCGGATGGGCCCCAGATGGTGCTCGCCGGCAGCTATCGCGAAGTCACGCCGCCCGAGCGTTTGGTGCGGGTCGAGCGTTTTGAAACCGGCTGCCCCGACCAGTCCCACGAGCAAATCGCCACCCTGGTACTCACGGAATCCGGCGGCGAGACGGAACTGTCGCTGACATTGGAATATCCCATGTGCGCGGCCCGCGACGGCGCGCTGGCTTCGGGCATGGATTTTGGCATGAGCGCCAGCTACGACCGCCTGGCCGCGCTACTGGCCGGCGAGTTGGATTGATCGGGTGATGTGCGCGCGACGGCCCCGCCCGAAGAGCGGTCGGCGGGGCGTACATTAGCGGAACGGGGTGTGGCTTTGATGTTTGACCATCCCCTCCCCCTGGGACGCACGACTCCGACAAAGCTTTTGTCTCTCGCTGCTGGACGATACACTCCAGTTGAACGAGGCAAGTTGAAGCGGCGAATCGGCTGTCGAAAGTAACTCGCCATCAACTGCGGGTTCTGTTGGAATCCGAGTCACAAATTCGTCCGCAAGGATCCGTCGGGAGGAGTGGTCATGACTACGTTGCTTGAGCAGGCATTCGCCGAGGCCGCGAAACTCCCTCAGGCCGAGCAGGACCTCCTGGCCGCGCGGCTGCTGGCCGAGTTGGCCGCCGAAGATGATTTCGACCGGGCGATCGCCGGGTCATCCGACAAACTTCAGGGACTAGCGCGGGAGGCGCTTGCTGACCACCGTTCTGGGCAGACGGAAGAACTGGATCCGGAGCGGCTATGAACTCGCGCATGACGCGGCGGTTTCGCGAGTTGCTCTCGGCGCGAATCGGCATGGGTTATCGCGCCCTGTGCGTACTCGAAGTAGATGATACCGCGGACACTTGGAATGCCGCTCGTGGCACTGGTTCTGTTTCAATGCTTTTGCACCGAGCATTCAAACGGGTTCTGAGGTACCCAACGGTTTTTGACGGGCTGGACGGGCCGTCTGGGCCATCCAGGCCGTGGGTTCTTTGTCAAGGCGTTCAAACGCCTCACACCCATGTTCTGAAGGGAGACGCTCCGATGAGTACCGTTTCGCATGTTCCCGTGGGTTATCATTCGGTCACGCCGATGCTGTGCGTCGAGGGGGCCGATGGGCTGCTCGAGTTTTTAACCCAGGCGTTTGACGCCACCGATAGCCAGGTGCATCGGCTACCGAATGGCCGGGTGATGCATGGGGCCATTCGCGTGGGCAATTCCATGCTGATGGTCAGCGACGTCTGCGAAGGCATGTCGGCGACCTCCAGCGGCCACTACTTGTACTTCGACAATGCCGATCGTTACTACGAGCAGGCCCTCGCCGCTGGAGCCGAGGGTGTGATGCCCGTCAGTGATATGTTTTGGGGCGATCGCGTGGGCTGCGTGCGGGATCGCTGGGGCAACAACTGGTGGATTGGCACGCACATTGAGGACATCGACGACGAGGAACTCGCCCGCCGGGTGGCCGAACATTCCCCGCCGGGGTCGCCCTGACCCATCTGCAAGTCGGGCGGATTCGGCTTGCGAACGGTGATAGCTCACGCGGAGACGCGGAAACGCGGAGAAAGGCAACTGGACATGGCGCACGACACGATTCTTGCAGGGCTGAAATCCAGGCCCCGAGTTTCTGATCCGCTTCAGGCATGGTTGGAGAACGCGACTGGTGGCACCAACATCGTTTGAAGTGTGTGAAGGAATGTCAATGAGTCGTACAACCAGACAAGAAGCCTTGAATGGATGGTCAACGAGACCGTGCCGTTGTCCCCCGCGTCTCCGCGCCTCCCCGTGAGCTAAAAGAACTAGCCACGAGAAGCGCAATGCCTTGCCCCTCTTCCTACAAAAGTTTGGGAGCGGAACACTGTCCCGAGCATGGTTCGCGGTGTTGCGCAGGAATCAAAGGGAGCCCCATCGACCACGCCAAGGACATTCAGCGGTTTGTCGGGAAGAACTCACAAGCGAATGAAGAGTGAGTCTATGAAATACGAGTTCGTGTTGTATCTTTCGGGGATCACCGATCTGGACGGCGACATGATCGACGACCTGTACGAGTCAGGTTGCGACGATGGGGCCATCGCTACCGATGGATCGACCGTTTATATCAGCTTTCATCGCGAAGCCGCCTCGCTGGGGATCGCGGTGGCCTCGGCCATTCGCGACGTACTCGCCGCCGGTCACGGCCTGGGAATCGCGGGAATCGAACCGGTCGAAGCCGCCTTGGCCGCCGCGGTCCGCGCTGGCGAACTGGAGCCAGCATGCTAGGCGCTGCGTTTGAGCATGATTGCGGTGGAAAAGGGAACCCGTCTCCCCCCGGTTTTGGGCTTACCTTGGGGATCGAGACCGCATTGGAATCGGTAGCCACGCTGGGGCAAGTCGGGCGGATTCGGCTTGCGAACGCATTGGACCGGGGGTGATACTGGAGGGCGAGGGACGTCTTGGGGCAGGCCCCCTGGTCCCCGGTTCACCGCGCTCGACAACGAGGATTCCGATGGCCGAGACCCGCTCGCTGGTCTTTCAGGACGAGAAAAGCCACAAGTTTTGGAAAATCACGCTGGCCGACACCAGCTATACGGTCAACTACGGCCGTGTCGGCACCACCGGCCAGACCAAGACCAAGGAGTATGACACCCCCGAAGAGGCGAAGAAGGCCTACGACAAGCTGGTGGCCGAGAAGGAGAAGAAGGGCTACGTCGAGGCCGAAGACGAGCACGATGGCGGCTGACGGGCCTGCCAAGGGCAAGCACTTTACGACTGCCTCCTGCGCAATGCCACAAACGAAATTCGTGGCACTGGTGGCTTGTCCACCAGTGTGTGGCGCAGTCGGAAAATACCGCCTAAGATGTTATTGTTCAATGAATTAAGAGCATAACAGTCGAAGAATAGATGGGGTTATAAAACACTGGTGGACAAGCCACCAGTGCCACAAGTGAGGCTCCTTAACTTCTGTAGGAGTCAGTCGAGCGGTGTCCCGAGCCCGCCGGGCGTCACTTGGACATCAGCCCCAATAGCCGAGCCGACCCATCAAGGCGGCCCGCCGCGGTTCACGCACCGCTCACTCGCCGGCGTCGGTTGCGCTTGGTGGGGCGGCTGCCGCGCGGACTTGCACAATGCGATTGACCAGCTCGGTGAGTCCGGCCCCGCTGGCCGATGAGATGCCCAGCACCGGCGCGGAGAGGGCGGCTTCCAACTCCTGGCGAACTTCTTCCCCGCGGGGCAGATCCAGCTTGGTCACGACCACGATCTCGGGCCGTTCGGCCAGTTCGGTTTGGTAATCGCCCAACTCACGGCGAATGGTCTGGTAGTTCTCCAGCGGATCGCTTTCGTCGGCGGGTTCGGGCTCGACCAGGTGAACCAACAGCCCGGCGCGTTCCACATGCCGCAGGAACTCGTGGCCCAAGCCGGCCCCCTCGCTGGCCCCTTCAATCAGCCCGGGAATATCGGCCATCACGAAGGTCCGATCCATGTCGATCGAGACGATGCCCAGGTTCGGATGTTTCGTGGTGAACGGGTAATCGGCAATCTCGGGCCGCGCCCGCGACAGGCGGCTCAGCAGCGTGCTCTTGCCGGCGTTGGGTTTGCCAATCAACCCGACGTCGGCAATCACCTTGAGTTCCAGAATCAGCCGCCGGCGCTCGCCCTCGCCGCCGGGCGTGGTCTCGCGGGGGGCCCGATTCGTGCTGCTTTTGAAATGGGCGTTGCCATAGCCCCCACGGCCGCCCCGGGCGATGACGACTTGCTCGTCGTGGGCCTTGAGGTCCTTAATGACGTGACCCGCCTGGGCGTCGTAGATCAGGGTGCCGGGCGGAACCAGAATCAGCAGGTCCTCGGCCGAACGGCCCTTGCGATTCGAGGGCCCACCGGCCTGACCGCTCTCGGCCCGCCAGTGCTTGCGATGGGCCAGGGCCGACAGATGGTCGACCCCGTTGGCGGCGCGAATGATCACGCTGCCGCCATGGCCTCCGTCACCACCATCGGGTCCGCCGCGGGGGACGAACTTCTCGCGGCGGAAGCTCAGACAGCCGGCCCCACCGTGGCCGGCTTCGACATCAATCTGGACCCGATCCACAAACATCGCGGTTCTCGCAGGCAAGCCGGCTCACGCCGCGCACCGCGATTGCTACGCACTTGTCGCCGCGGCCCTATTCAGGACAAAAACACACCGGTGGCAGGCCGACCTCAGGCCTCGACGTGGATCCGACGCCCGTTGCGGTCGAAGCGGACGACGCCATCGACCAAGGCAAACAGGGTAAAGTCCTTGCCCTGACCCACGCCCTTACCGGGGTGGAAGCGATTGCCGACCTGACGGACCAGGATGTTGCCCGCCACGACCTTCTGGCCACCAAACCGCTTGACGCCCCGCCGCTGAGCGTTCGAATCGCGACCGTTGCGGCTGGAGCCCTGACCCTTCTTGTGTGCCATCTCTCAGTTCCTCGGATCCGCCCGACGGGCGTCGTTGACGCGTAGGTTGGTTCTTGACGTCCCACCGAGGTGGGCCCATTTCGGATCCCACCCCGCGACACGCTGGACGCGAAAGCCCCTCATTGAACCCATTGGCCCAGGAAGCGTCAAGCACATCCTGGGCCATTTCCACCAACCCCAACGAGTGGGAAGCCGCCCGGGGAGCCCAGTCCGCCGCCGAGCCACCACCCGTCCAGAGGGGAATGTCCTGGCGGATTTCGCTCAGGGGGCGTCGGCTGACCGCTGGCGGTCTTTCAGCATTCTCTCGACCCGGGCCCGCTCCTTCTTGAGGGCTTCTTCGGGAATCGGCATTGGCGTGAACTCCGACCGCTCGAGCCGTTCGTCGGCGGGAATCGTTCGCCATCGCAGGCTGCGGAACCACACGTCGGCCCCGTGGTCCTGCAACCGCAGCGAGCCACCCCGGGCGTTGAGGTCGGCCCCGCGAATCCGCAGCAGCTCGACCTCTTCGGCCCAGCGTTCATCGG
>JBJHDE010000183.1:0-9356 GCA_050486385.1 Planctomycetales bacterium
CGCTGGGGCTGCCGGGCGGGCTGTCGGCGACAAGTTGCATCGCCCGGCCTTCGGCGTTGCTGACCTCGGTCCATCGCCGGGCGATGGCGGCCAGGTCCTGATCGTCGAAGGTCTCCACCAGCAGCACGCTTTCGTGTTGCTCGATGCCTTGATCCCCCGGAAAGCCCGCGGCCAGGCCGGGGCCCTGGGGCAAGTCGTCGGCCACCAGGCCGCCGTGACCGCCCAGCCACACGGCCACCAGCATCAGTCGAACCAGCCGACGCGCGATCATCTCGGGATCCTCCGCCATGAGGGCTTCGGGCCACGCGGCGACGCGGCCTCGTCGCCACGATTGTAGAGGTTCATCCCGCCGGTCGCGACGCGCTCGGCGGGCCCCGAGATCAGCGGAGGGGCTCGCTGCGGGTGGGCGCCAACTCGGGATGCGGCCAGCCCAGGGTCACCGGCAGCGCCCGCTTGGGCCGCGCCAATCGCCAATGGGCCGTCAGCCCATACACGGTGGCCACGCCCAGGCACATTGCCGCCAGCAGCACATAGGCCGAGGCAAACGGCGGCCAGCCCGCCAGGCGACTGGCAAAGATCGTCACGCCCAGCAGCGGTCCGCCAATCAGGATGCCCACGTCCATGGTCATCAGCATCAGACTGGTGGCCACGCCGCGATGCCGATCGGGAAAGGCCGCCGAACCGCCCGCCACATGCGCGGGAAACAAGAAGGCGTGGGCCACACCCAAAAAGAAGGCCGGCGGCACAAGCTGCCAGGCAGCCGCCACGGGGATCATCAGCACACAGCACCTCGCCGCCGAACACCGGCCAATCAGGGCCATGGCGGGAATACCGTAGCGGGCGGCGAACGAGCGGATCAGGATCCGCGTGACCAAGGCCACTGTGGCGTAAGTCAGAAAGAAGCTGGAGATCGACGTCAACTTGAGGTGGTACACGTACTCGGCCAGAAACACCTGCGGAATCACCAGCACGATGCCCTGCATCAGGCCGACCAGCAGGATGCTGCCCGGAAAATACCGCCGCAACAGCCAGGCCAGCGGCATGGCGCGATGGATGGCGGCTCGGGGGCGCGGCGTCCCTTGAGTGGCCAGCCAGCCAAACATGGTGGCCAGCAGGACCAGGCCGGCCGCCATCAGAAACATCATCTGGATATGCACCACCGAAATGGCCGACGTGGCGAAGATCAGATCGCCCAGCACCGGGCCCAACATCATGCCCACGAAACCCGACGTCCCGAGGGTGCCCACCATCTCGGCCAAGCGGCCCTCGTCGGCCCGCAGGGCAATGAAGGCCGTGCAGGCCCCGAACATCCCGGCCGCGCCGGAGTACAAGCCCACGCGCAAAAGAAAGACCATCGGCCCATCGACGGCCGTGACCCACAGGTGCCCCAGCAAGCTGAGTGTGGCCAACAGGCCGCAGGCCACCCAAATCCGCCCCGGCCCCATGCGGTCGATGGCCTGCCCCTGGGCCAGGCGGACCACGATGCTGCCAATCATCCCCACACCCACAATCCAACCCAGCCACCACTCGCTGTGCTGAGACTGATAGAACCGCACAAAGTCGGCGTAGCGGGCCAGCAGGCTGATGGCGGCCACCAGCGTGAAGTTGGCGGCCCAGGCCATCCAAAAGGCGCGACCAAAGGTCGCCTGGGTCGCGGCGGGGGGCGGGTCGATGGGGGCGTCGCTCGGGGTCACGCTATGGGGTCTCCACGATCTGGCCCTTGCGTTAGGCCGCATCGCAGTAGGAGCACGTTCATTGTCACAGTTTGCCAATTCTCGGACCGCAGACCCAATGACGCAACAACGCCGGTGAGTGGGCCCCTCAGACCACGGTCGCCCAGGTCCAATGGCGATCGGAAGTCTGTTGCACGTCCTCGGGGCGGCGGCCCAGCTCGCTCACCAGGGCCTGGACCTCGTCGAGCGTCAGCGCGGCGGCCAGCGATTCGGCAAACATCCGTCGCTGGTGATCGTCGCAGCCGTCAGCATAGACAGCCACCAGCCGATCAAGTTCGCGGGCGGAGTCGGGACGCAGCAAATCTCGGACAAACAAGGTGCCGCCCGGAGCCGCCACCCGCAGCATCTCGGCCAGGGCCGCACCCGGCGTGGGAATATGATGCACGATACTGTTGCTCATCACCGTGCTGAACCGCCCGGGCGGGTAGGTCAGTTGCTTGGCATCCTGGCGACGGAGTTCGACCCGCACCCCCAGGGGATGTTGGCCCAGCCGCTGTCGGGCGACTTCGAGCATGGCCTCCGAGAGGTCAATCGCCGTGATGCGGGCGTCGCGCTGCGCGTCCAACAAGGCCAACGGAATCTGGGCGGTGCCCGTGCCGACGTCCAGAGTGTCGCGAAAATCGGGCGCCAGCGCCATCAAATCGTTGACAAACCGACGGTTGACCTCCGTGTGATCCATCGTGTCGTAGGCCCAGGCCTCGTCGAGGCTCTCCATGACCTCAGGTTCCAGGACACGTGGAATGGGGCCGGCCGCCGCGGGCTTGTTCGTCACCATATTGGAAATCCTGATTCTCGCTCGCAAGACACATCGCCGGGTGGCAACATACGGTCATTGGCACGTTGCGGGCCAAACGGCCGCCGGCGACACCTCCCATTTTGATGGGGAAGTCACCGCTCGCCCGCTTGGCCTCGGGCGGTTCCGAGGTGCCAGACGCCCAGATTGCCGGAAAGAGCATCCGGGGGGCCGGCAAAAAGTACTGCTCGCCGGGGGCATTTGGCCCCCTGGGGCTGAAAGACAGACGGGGCAACCCCCTCTCGCGCGGTGCGAGGCGGGTCTCCCAGATTGACCGATTAGGGTTCCTGCGCCCCCAACCTGGGTCCGTCAGAGATCGGGTCGATTCACGAAAAATCAATTTGACTTCGGTGCTGGCACGGTATCTGCTGAACAGGGGGCAAGGCGGCTGACGCGCTGCACCCATGTTCCAACGCGACTGGGCCAACGAATCCGCCATCCGGGGCCGAACGAATCGGTCTTACGACTGAACCAAGACCAACATCCGAGGCCCGTTCGCGGGCCGTGGGCGGCAGGCCCCGCACGAGGCCCAGCCCCAGACAATTCGGCATCCCCGACAGGGGACGATAGCCGTGGAGGCACAATGACCGCAACCACCGATTCGCACACCCATCCCCTGCCCCACCCGTCGGTACCCCAACCGGCGTGGGCCACGCTATCGGATGAGGCTCTGGTCGAGCACTATCAGCAATCGCGGAACCGCGAGTGTTTTGAAGAGCTGGTCGCCCGGTACGAGCGAGAGCTGTACAACTACCTCCGCCGTTATCTGGGCAATCCGGCGTTGGCCGAAGATGCCTTCCAGGGGACCTTTTTGCAGTTGCACTTGAAGTGCGAGCAATTCAAGACGGGTGCGCGACTGCGGCCTTGGCTCTATACGATCGCCACGCATCAAGCGATTGATGCTTTGCGAAAAAGTAAGCGGCACCAGATGGTCAGCCTGGATCGCACCACGCACGACGATCACCAGGCCGAATTGGGCTCGCTGGGCGATCTGCTGGCCGACTCCGGCGAGGGCCCCGCCCGCAACCTCCAGCGACTCGAGCGTCAGCAGTGGATTCGTGACGCAGTGGGGCGATTGCCCGAACATTTGGAGGTTGTGGTTCGTCTGGCATACTATCAAGGGCTGAAGTATCGTGAGGTGGCGGATGTGCTCGACGTGCCGGTGGGCACCGTCAAGAGCCGCCTCCACGCAGCCGTGCAGAAACTCCACCAGTGGTGGCAGCAAAGCGAGCTATCGTCGGATGAATGATCGCGAGCGTCTTCACCAGCTCCTGATCGGGTACCTGCTGGAAATTCTCGATCCGCCCGACCGGGCCGAGGTCGAGCGTTTGCTGGCCCTGAGGCCCGATCTGGTGGCCGAGTTGGAACGGCTGAAGGCCTCGTTGGGGCCGTTGTCGCTGGATACCGACGACTTCGAGCCTCCGGCCGACTTGGCCCAACGTACCGCCGATCGGGTCACGGCCACCTCCCCAGACCTGATCCCGGCCGAATTGGCCAATCCCCGCGGCGGTTGGCGGTGGATGGACTACCTGGCGGTGACCGCGGTGACCGTCGCCGCCCTGATGCTGCTGGCGCCCGCCATGCAGGTGGCCAAGTACCGGGCCGATCTGGCCGGTTGCCAGTCGAATTTGCAACGCATTGGTATGGCCTTAGGCCAGTACAAGCACACCCACAATGGCGTGTTCCCGTTGGGACAGCCGGGCGAGCCCCTGGCCGTGGCCGGCGGGTTTGCACCGTTGTTGGTCGAGCACGGCTATTTGAACGACGCCCGGGCGTTTCGGTGTCCCGGCATCGGCGGCCAGCGCGATTGGCGGATGCCCTCGCGGGCCGATCTTGAAGCCGCCACGCCGACGCAACGGGTCGCCCTGCAAGAGCAACTCAGCGGCGATTATGGCTCGACCCTGGGCGTCTGGGACGGCCGCACTGTCCGCGCAGTCCGCGATCAGGGCCGGTCGCACTTTGCCCTCGTGGCCGATACTCCCAGCCGTCACCTGGCCAAACTGCAAAGCAGCAATCACTGCGGGCGTGGCCAGAACGTGCTTTTCGAAGCCCTCAACGTTCGCTTTCTGCCCTCGCCCCAGCCACTCGACGACACCGCCGACAGCATCTACTGGAATCGCTGCGGCTACGTCGGCCCCGGCGTCGCCCTCGACGATGCCGTCATCGGCCGCAGCGGCACCCCCATCGACAACCATCCCCCCTGCCCCGTTCGGGATTGAGGGAAGGCCGTTCGAAGCACACCCCGAAGGTGGGGTCAGGCTACCGGGGCCGCGAAACTGGCCTTGGTGATTCTGCGGCGATGGGGGTATGACAGGTGTCGTGCGGAGCACGCGCGATGAGTTTCCCCCGACGTCCTCGCATCCCGAGCGAATCATGCGAACCGTGCTGGTGACCGGCGGAGCCGGCTTCATTGGTGGTACCTATGTGCGGCAGGCCCTGGCCGCGGACCCGCAACTGCGGATCGTCAACCTGGATGCCTTGACCTACGCGGGCAATCTGGACTCGCTGGCCGAGTTGGACGGCCACGCCCGGCATGTGTTTGTGCAGGGGGACATTGGCGACTCCGCCCTGGTGGCCCGGCTGTTGACCGAGTACGACTGCGACGCGGTCGTCCACTTTGCCGCCGAGAGCCACGTCGACCGTTCGATCGAGTCGCCGGGTGCCTTCGTCGAGACGAATGTCGTGGGCACCTTCCGCCTGCTGGACGCCGCCATGCGGTACTGGGAACGGCTGCCCGAGGGCCGTCGCCAGGGGTTCCGCTTTCTGCATGTCTCGACCGACGAGGTTTATGGCTCGCTGGGGCCGACGGGCCTGTTCTCCGAGACCACGCCCTACCAGCCCAACTCGCCTTATTCGGCCAGCAAGGCCGCCAGCGATCACTTTGTGCGGGCGTATCACCACACCTACGGCCTGCCGACGCTGGTCACCAACTGCTCCAACAATTACGGGCCGTTTCAGTTTCCCGAGAAGCTGATTCCCGTGATCACGCTGAACGCCCTGAACCGCCGGCCCCTGCCGGTGTACGGCGACGGCTTGAACGTCCGCGATTGGCTGTTTGTCGAGGATCACACCCGGGCGATCAGTCGGGTGCTGCAAGCCGGTCGGCCGGGCGAGACCTACAACATTGGCGGCAATAGCGAGCAGACCAATCTGGCCATCGTCCGCACGATTTGCCGGATTGTCGACGAGCTGCGTCCCGAGCGGGGCCAGGAGCCGCGGGAATCGTTGATCACCTTCGTGACCGATCGCCCGGGCCACGACCGTCGCTACGCGATTGACGCCAGCAAGATTGCTCGCGAACTGGGCTGGACGCCGAGCGTGACGTTGGAAGAAGGGCTCCGCAATACGGTGAGCTGGTACCTGAACCACGCCACCTGGGTCGAGCGAGTGACCAGCGGGGCCTATCGCGGGCAGCGGCTCGGTCTGGGCCGAGCCGCCTGACCCGGTGATATCGGCTATTGCCGCATGGGCACGGCAAACAGGGCGAACTGCAAATCGGCCGGTCGGCCAAAGGCGTTGATCTTCATCGCCCGCTGGCCGGGCAGTTCGGCCAGGTTGAGGATTGCCTCCTGCTTGAGCCGCAGGCCCATGGTTCGCGAGGTGACCGCCTGGCTCCAATAGGGGTCGTTGCGGCTGATCTTGAAATAGACCCAATCGCTGCTGCGGGGCAACGCCCGCGGCGGCGCGGTGTCGAAGGTCAGTTGCAGGCCGAGCTGGTGCAGCCGGAAGATGTCTTCCACTTGGGTGCCGGAGCCCAACTTCCAGTCGAGATTCACCGGCTGGAGCAAGCGGCGAAGCTCGTCTTCGGTCAGGTCGCCCTTGTGGACGCCCAGCAGCAGCGTCCAATCGGAGGTCAGCCACTTGGGCTCGAGCGTGACCTGCATGCCGCGATCCACACCGCTGAAGTATCGCTGCTCGTAGGAGTAATCGGGCAGGATGTTGACCAGCGTTTCGATCTGCTTCTTCACTTGCTTGAAGATGCGGCCCAGATCGTCGTGGTCGTAGCGGGGGATCTCCATCGCCCGGCGATCGGGATGGAAGATGCTCAACATGCCCACGATGCGGGCCAGCTCGGTGTAGATCGTGAACGGGTGGACGCCCACGGCAAACGTCAGCACGTGCAGCACGGTGCTGGCCTGATTGAGTTGGTTGAGCATCAGGATCCGGTCCATATCGCCGGGTTCCTGGCTTTCGAGGCTCATGCCGCGGCTGAGCACCTGCTGGCTGAGCGTCTCGATCCGCTTGCCGATGATGTCGTAAATCGCCCGCACGATGTCGCGTGACAGGCCGCTCCAACCGTCGCAGGCCAACAGCGGCGGAATGTACTCGGGATCGAGCCGGGGGACGGCTTCGCCCTCGCTGGCGCGTTGAATCTGCAGGATCGGCAGCAACTCGTAGCCGCTGAGGTCCTCGGTCGACAGCAGCAACCGGACTTGCAGCCGCTTGAGTTCGATGGGCTGATCGTTGCCGCCGTCGCTTTCGTCTTGAAGCTGCTGCTCAAGGGTCTGGTAGCGGGCCTGCCCATTGGCGCTGCCGGTCCGGGCCACATTGGCCTGGCCAAGCTGCAAGCGGGGAATCGCCAGATAGACCCGCACGGTGCTCTCGCGGGCGAAGGCCTCTTGCAGGTCGACCATGGCCTCCTGCAATTGCGCGAGGGACCCCTTCAAGTCCACGCGGTCGGGTTCCTGCCCCACATCCAAAGCCACCAGCGAGCCGTCTTTCATGCGGGCCTGCAGGCGGTGCAACTGAAGCTGGTGGTTGGCCAGGGCCTCGCGACTGAACTCGAGATCCCGCAACCCGTAGCCGTACTGGTGGTCCCACTGCGTGGTGACCTGGAGCTGTTCCGCCCAGTAGCGATCGGCCGCTTGAAAATGCTGCGGCCGCATGAACATTCCTTCCGTCCAGTGGATCGGCAGGTGACGCATACTGCTCCTCGTTGAAAGATCCGAACCCAACGGCCCCCAGGCGACCGAGGCCCAGGGAAGATTTTGATACCCGCACCCGACGTGGAACCCTTCGCACAAGCCAACGCACCGCGGTTTGCGGGTTCTCTGAGACCCCACATCCGCGGCGTTTTGGCCGGGAACCGTCGCTGAGGGGCGATCCCCCAGCACGCATCCCCCCCACGGCCCGCGACCGGCTCCGAATCGAACGCCGGCGAGCCGTTCTGTCAACCGGCGGATCGGTCTTCCTGGAAGAACCCGCCGTCCGGGGCCCATTCCGCGATTTACCCGCCTCAGGGGCGGAGCACATCGGGCATGCGGGGCACGACGACCCGTTGCGGCTTGTTCAACTGGAAGGCATCGGCCTGCAGATCGGCCCGGGTGGTGAACTCCAAATTGTACTGGCCACGCACTACGTCGAGGTCGGCATCGGGATACTCGAACTTGTGGACAATAAACCGGTTGACCGCATCCACCCGCCGCACGGTGGCCGCCGGCTCGGGCGACATGCCAATCTTGACGGCATTCAGGTCAATCGCCGATTCGTCGTAGCTCTCCAGCACCGTCACCGTCAGCGGCTGGCGTCCGGCGGCCGGATCGACCCGCACAACATAATGCATGCCCGTCGCCCCGGGGATGGTGCGACCCGGGCCACTCTCGGGCGGTGTCTCGGCCATGCCCACCAGAATGCTTTCGGTCGGCGGCGTCACCGTGGGCTTCCACCAAGCGTTGATCGTCGCGGTGCGGGCGTCCGAGGGCCATTGTTCGGTCATGCAATCCACCACGGCCACCGGCAGGCGTGGCAACAGGTTCATGTCGTAGAAGACCTCGGGCGTGCCGTCGCCCAACGCGGTCCGCGGCGTGATCTCAATCCACACCTCCCGCGGCGGCGGAACAAAGGCCGTGGGCTCGGCCTGTTGAAATGACACTGGAAAATGCAGTAGAGGCCCGTCCCACCGCGGACGATGGAAGCCCACGACATAGCGGGTGCGGGCCGTATCGTCCAAGGGCACCGGGGTGCTGAACTCGGGGTCGCCGTCTTCGTAGCGGCGATTCTCCAGCCGGCGGCCGTCGCTACTGAGATACAACTCGACTGCCTGACCAGGGTACAGGCTCAGAGGTTGATTGATGCTGGCCTTGTCGGTCTCCAATCGCACACGGTACTGGTGCGGGGCTCCGCTACGGGGGGCGAGTTGCAACACCCGACCCACGACCTGATTTCCCGATTGGGTGCTATCGTCGGTGTCTTGGACTTGGAATCGCACGTCGCGGATCAGCGTCGCGCTGAGGGCCTCGCCCAGGCTGGTGGCCTCGTTGGCGGGAAAGAACTTGCCGCCGGTCTCGCTGGCCAAACGGCCGAACTCGCGGGCGGCCTGCTCCTGCTCGGCCTCGGCTAAGCGGAAGCCCACGATATACAGCGGGATCCGCCGTCCTTGGGGCATGGCGGCCAGCACGTCGTCGGCGGTGATCCGCTCGCGGGGATTGAAGGTGTAGTCCAGGCCGTCGGTGATGACCACGATGCTTTGCTCGTGCTCGGGATCGTCGTTGGCAAAATCGCCCACGGCGTCGCGAATCGCTCGATACAGCGGGGTCTCGCCCCAGGGCCGCAGCTTCTCCATGCGCTGCACAATCTGCTGATGCTGAACCTCGGTAAAGCGTCCCAGCGACAGCACCTGCTGCACGTCTTCGCTGGGGTCCAGGTCAGCGGGAATCTCGTTGGCGGGCCAATCGGGATTGCGGGCCACCAGGTCGGGGCTTTGCAAGTAACGCGCCACGCGATGTCCGTAGAACCGCACGCCCACATGATAGCGACCCTGCTGGACAAGCTGGTCGAGCATGTCGCGGACGGCGGCCCGGGCGACATCCAGCCCCTGGGAGGGCTTGGGG
>JBJHDE010000184.1:0-9325 GCA_050486385.1 Planctomycetales bacterium
CCGGAGCACGACGTTCGTCAACTGCATGACCTGGAACTTCGATCTGGAACTCCGTCGGCAGAGTGAAGGTTTGATCGATTTTCATCTCTATCAGACCCCGCACGCCTTCGAGCGAGTCAGCAAGAAACTCGCCGGCCTGGGTACCTATCGCCCGCTGATGGTGCAGCCCTATTTTCACACGGCGGATTTCCCATTCGTCGAGAATCGCCCAACCGACAAGTTCCGTTTCGGGCGGATCAGTCGGGGCGATGCCGACAAGTTCGGCGGCCGCCAGTTGTGGATTTACGAGACGATGACCGCCCCGGTTTTGAAGCACGGGGTCATCGTCGGCTGGGACCAGCGGGCCAAGAAGAAGGGCGGGCGTCGCCTCGACCGGTATGTCGAGACCTTTCCCGAGGGTGGCTTGAGCCAGCGGCCGATTGTTTAGAGTTCGGTCACGATGGTGTGGCTGGGGCTCAGGTCGAGGACGGCTCCGACGACCATCAGGCAGAGGCCCAGGCCGCTCATCAGGCAGCAGCGGGGGCCGACCAGCAGGCCGGTGAGGGTGCCCAGGCTGGCCAACACCAAGCAGGCCACGAACAGGCCTTCCCGCGTGCCGCGGAAGGGGCTGCCCTCGGCACCGCGAATCAACATCACCGCGGCCACGGCCAAGGCGTAGACCGATAGAATGATCAGGGCCGACATACTGGGGCACCTCCCTGTGCTCCGTTGTTGGGCTGGCCACGGGGACGAGGGTGTCTCCGAAGTGGCCGACCCTCGCTAAGCGAGTTGCGTGCCAAATGGTCCGTGCCGCATCGCTGGATGAGGAGTGTATCCGACCGCAACCTATCGGCCAACAGGAACTTAGCTCAAAATTGAGAAACCAGATCGGGGCGTCGCAAGGCTTTCCGCCACCGGGGTTTGGGGCGAAAAGTTTGCAAAAAGGTTCAAGTTTTGTGCGGTCGCGGCCGAGGTGACCGCCCTCCCCCAAGCGAGTTGCCAGCATGTGTGGACGATTCACCCTGCGGACGCCCGCCGGGCAAGTGGCCGAGGCGTTTGGTCTGGACGAGCCGCCGGATTGGAGCCCGCGTTACAATCTGGCCCCCACCCAAACGGTGTTGGCGGTGCGGTGGGACGCCGAGGCCCAGCGGCGGGTCGCGGTCGGGCTGCGTTGGGGGCTGATTCCGTTTTGGGCGGACGACCCGAAGTTTGGGTATCGCACGATCAACGCCCGGGCCGAGACGGTGGAGAGCAAGCCGGCGTTTCGGGCGGCGTTCAAGCGGCGTCGATGTTTGGTCGTGGCCGATGGGTTTTACGAGTGGCAGCCGAGGGATGGCCAGAAGCAGCCCTACTACTTCTGTCGTCGCGACCAGCAGCCGTTTGGGCTGGCGGGATTGTGGGAGCACTGGGAGGGCGAAGGCGGGGTGATCGAGTCGTGTACCATCATTGTGACCGAGGCCAGCCCGCTGACGGCTCCCTACCATGATCGCAGCCCGGTGATCCTGGACCCCGAGGCCTACCCGGTGTGGCTCGATCCCGAATTCGCCGACACCGGCGAACTCAAGCGGCTGTTGCAGCCTGATGCGGGCGAGGACTTTGAGGCCTATCCGGTCGGCACCCGGGTCAACAGCCCCAAGCACGACGGGCCCGAGTGCATCCAGCGGGTGTCGGATTGAGGGCGGCCGTTGGGCGGCTGGTTCGCTAAGTGTCGCGGAGGACGGTGGGTTCGGTGATGCGGGTGCCGGGGGCGATTCGCTTGGCCACGTGGGCGGGTTCCAGGGCGAACAGGGGGCTGATTTCGACGGGCACGTCGTTGGCGACCTCGACACCCGCCGCGCGGAGCCAGTTGCGGTGTTCGTGGGTCATTTGTTCGCGGACCGATTCGGGCGAGTCCCTGCCGGTGGCGTTCTTGACGGCGGCAAACTCGGATTGCCGGGAGGTTTCCAGGACGATGGCCCGTTCGGCGGCGGGGAGGACATCGAAGATGAAGCGTTCGAACTTGATGGCGTTGGGGGTCTCGGGCTCGACGCGTTGGCCTTCCGCATTGACGTAGGGCACTTTTTTGTGGGCGCGGTGGAAGGGCAGTTGGTGTTCGCCTTCGGCCAAGGAGGCCAGGAAATCGCGGTCGAAGACGTGCAAGGCCAGGTTGCCCGCCCAGAACACCGGACTGCCCGCGGCGTCGTCTTGCTGGGCCAGGTCGTCGGGCAAGTCGCTGTATTCGATCACCTGAAGCCGGCCATCCACCATGGCCACGTTGCCGAGCTTTTCGGAGGCCCGTCGTTTGCGGACCACCTTGGTGGAGACCTGGCTTTTGGTCAGCAGGTGACTTCCCAGGAACAACCGATCGCAGACGCGGACCAGCGGATTATCTACTTGCATGTAGAAGATCAGATCGATGCGGCGCGATCGAAGCTCGTCGAACAGGCCATCGCGGGCCAGGGCCTTGAGCACGCCGCCGTGACCGTCGGGGCTGGTGGCGATTGAGCCGGGCGAGTCCATCAGCACGGCGCCGGTTTCGGCGTCGACGGCCGGCATGGTGCCTTGGCAAAAGGCCCGCCAATCGTTTTGGGGAATCCCGAAGGCCTGGTTCTCTTCGAAGAAGGCCACGGTGTCGTCGTGGGTGGCCGGGCTGGTCATCACCAGCAAGGGCACACTGTGCCCATAGTGACGACCGAGGGCGACGACGCTCTCGCAAAAAATCTGAAACAGCGTGGCCCCCGAGACCGGACCGATGGGGAACATGCCCTTGGGTTTGTTGTAGCCCAGGCGGGTGGCTTGTCCGCCAGCCACCAAGACCACCGCAACGCGGCCGGCCCTCAAGGCCGCTTCGCCCATCCTGATGGCGGTGCAGTCGGAAAGGTTGGCTGGGGGTGTTTCAAACTGCATGGTTGGGGGGCTTTCGGCCCGTTGAGCGACCTGGCGCCAGTCGGTATCGCCCTGAACATGCTCACCGGCGAACAGATCGCGGAGTTCGGCGAAGTCGATGGCGGCAATCTGCTGGGCCAGGCCGGTGCGTTGGACTTCCGACAGTTCGTCCCAGTGGGCCAGCAGGTGTTGCTGGTTCCAGGGGGCCAGTTGTTGCCGTAACGACTCGACGGAAGGGGCCATGGCAAGGCACTTGAGGAGGATACGGACGGAAGCGGAACCGCGGGGGCCGCCCTACCATAGCGACCAATCCGAGCGGGCTTCAACTCCCCCATGCCCGGGAGGTTGGGGCGGCGAAGCCGTTAGGAACTGCCGTTGCCCCGTCTGGCACGGATGGGGTAGACACACGGCGGCGCGACTCGGCGCCAGCGACGACTTTTCCCCAAAAAACGAGAGCGGCGATGTTCATCGTCACCGGCGGCGCGGGCTTCATCGGAAGCTGCCTGATTTGGCACCTCAACGCGCTGGGCATCCACGACATTGGCGTGGTCGAGACCGATCCCCAGGCCAGCCAGCATCCGAATCTCGCGGAACTGAGCTGGCGGTGGGTGCTGTCCGCCGAAGAGTTTCTGCCCCGTCTGGAGGCGGGCGAGTTTGCCGGCCAGATTCAAGGCGTGTTCCACCTGGGAGCCTGCTCGTCGACCATGGAGCGGGACGAGGTCTTTCTGCACGAGAACAACTTCCGCACCTCGCAGCGGTTGGCTCAGTGGTGCCTGGCCGAAGGCGTCCGCTACATCTACGCCAGCAGCGCGTCAACCTACGGCGATGGCGAGCACGGCTGGGACGACGACGACGCCATCACCCACCGGCTGCGACCGATGAACCCCTACGGTTGGAGCAAGCAGTGGATGGACCTGTGGGCCCTGGAGTCGGGCGCGGCCAGCCAGATTGTGGGCCTGAAGTTCTTCAACGTGTTTGGACCCAACGAGTACCACAAAGGCGTGATGAGCAGCGTGGTCTACAAGGCCCACCAGCAAATCAACACCACGGGACGGCTGCAACTGTTCAAGAGCCACCGCCCCGAGTTCCGCGACGGCGAACAATGCCGCGACTTCGTGTACGTCAAGGACTGCTGCGAGGTCATGTGGTGGCTGTGGCAGAATCGCCAGGTGGCCGGCATCTTCAACCTGGGCACGGGCCAGGCCCGCACCTGGAACGACCTGGCCGCCGCGGTGTTTACCGCCATGGGCCGCACGCCCGCAATCGACTACGTCGACATGCCCGAAGCCCTGCGGTCGCACTATCAGTACTTCACCCAGGCTAGCATGACCAAGCTGGCCGCCGCCGGGTGTCCGCACCGCTTCCGTTCGCTGGAAGAGGCCGTGGCCGACTACGTGGGCCAACACCTGGATGCCGACGATCCCTACCTGGCCCATCGGCCACATTCGGCCGCACGGGCCGCCTGACCCTCGGGCGGCCCCCGGGGCAATCAACTGCCGCTTTCTTCGGCCTCGCTCCGCACCTGCCGCTCGGACTCTTGGGCGTCGACGTCCGAGCTATCGCGGGCCACGCGGACGGTACGGGCGTTGAGAATCTGATCGCTGGTCCGCTCGACGTAGCCAATCCAGGGCACGTTCTCCAGGATGATCGGTCGCGGACGACCGGGGATGTTGAACACCACGGTGCCGGCTCCGGCCAGGATGTACTCGAAGACGTCGCTGATCTCTTTATTGAGCCGGAGTCCGGCGGTCGAGTAGCGTTCGACATCGCCCAGCAGGCCCCGATGGTGGATCAGCTCGTTGCTGGTGAGGATCCAGTAGTCGAAGCGGGTCGAGACGAACATCCCCACGTAAAGTATCGCCATGATGGCGAACAGCGTGAAGTACAGCTCGGTCGAAGCCTTAATGTCCCGCGATCCCAGAAAGTCGGCCAGGGGCGTGACGAACTCGTACTGCTGGTTCAGCAGAATCGTCCCCACCACGGCCAGGCCAATGACGGCCACCAGCGTGAGGCTCGTGGCGCGGGGGAAGTCAAACGTCAGCACCAGCAGGTTGAAGCCCAGCGTCCCGACGAACCACCAACCCAGGGTGCTGCCCCAGTCCTCCTCGCCCAGCCAGGCATTGAGAAGGCCCAGCACCAGGCAGGCCACCGCGGTGGGCCACAGGAACACCATCTTGGGCCACGCCCGAATCCGGAGCTTATCGGGAATGGGTTTGGTTTTGCGGGAGCCTTTGCTCATTGCGTTCCCATGCCAAGGTTGGTGGATTGGCTGCGGGCCAGTGTGCGGGACCGATTGACTGTTCGTCGCGGGCGACAGGATGTTAAGCAGTAAACCCGAAATCGGGGCGGCTGGCAAACCCCCTCACGCGAGGCGGCTTGTCTCCCAGCTTGTTGAGGAAATGTCCCACCGGTACGATTGGGTGTTTCGGGGAACTGCGCCCATTGGTTGGGTTGAGGTCGAGTGGTAAAGTGCGCGTAGGATGCCGATTCCGCCGACGCACTTGTGCCACTTGGCCGAACTCGGGTTGTTTTTCAAGATCGGGTTGCTTGCGTCGAACAAGCATGCGGATCGACACCGTGGCCCAAAGCCAAACCACACAACCTCGCCTAAGGATCTTGCCATGAAATCGCTGGTTCGATGTCTCGCCCCCATGATCGTGCTGATGGGCGCGACCCTGGTGGGTTGTAAGGGCCAGGTGGCCCAACCCACGCGGCCCGACTCGCCGAAAGCCACCGTCGAGCAGGCCTACACGGCCATGGCCAAAGGCCAGCCGCAGGATCTGTGGGTTCTGCTGCCGCCGGATTATCAGAAGGACGTCAACGAGTTGGCCCGCGAAGCCGCCGGCAAGTTGGACCCCGACCTGTACAACGCGACCCAGAATCTGCTGAGCAAGGGCCTGAGCGTTTTGGACAAGCAGAAGGACTTCATCCTGGAAAACGAAGTGGTCAGCAGCGGCCTGCAAGAGGGCCCGGTGACCATCGAGGAGGTCCGCGCCAACTACACCAAGTTGGTCGACCTGCTCAAGACGCTGATCAACGACCCGCAATTGGACACCCACGAGTCGTTCGCCAAGATTGATGTGGGCAAGTTCGTCGAGACGACCCTGGCCCAGGTCATGCAGCAGGGCATTGCGTTGGCCGACACCATGGAATTGCAGGGCCAATTGCCGCCCAGCGAGCTTTTCGAACAGGTCAAGCAGGCCAAGTTCACCGAGATCTCCAACGACGGCCAAAAGGCGGTGGTCGAAGTCGCGATTCCCGACCAACCGCCGCACAAGATTGACCTGGTCAAGGTCGATGGCCACTGGCTGCCCACTGAGATGCACGATGAGTGGCAGTCGACCATGGCCGGAGCCCGCCAGGAGCTGGCCGCGATTCCCGAGATCGATCCGGAACTCAAGCAGAAGCTGCTGAGCTTCGCCGACACCCTGGACGGCGTATTGGATGACCTGAACGCCGCATCGTCCCAAGAGGAGTTCAACAACGAAGTGGGCTCGGCCATGGGGCGGGTGATCGTCGCGTTCACCCCTCTGATGGGCGAGTTCGGCTTCGGCGGCATGGGCGGTGGTGGTTTTGGCCCGCCGCCCGGCGACAACGGCTTTGGCCCACCGAACGGCTTCGACCAGCCGGGCTTCGACCAGCCCGACCTCCCCGAGCCCGACTTCGAGTCCGAGCAGTTGCCCAACTGAGGCTGAGGGCGACGCCGCCCAAGTGATCGATGAATCCTGGACCTGGGCTCAAGGACTCCCCCCTGGGGAGCCTTCGGGTCCAGGTTTCTTTTGTTTGCCCCAACCAGGAAGGCCCCATGCCGCCCCGCATTGCCGCGTTTCCCAAGTGCTACATGGAAGCCATCGCCCGCGAACACACGATGAGCGTGTTCGAGTGGATCGATATGGCGCGCACGCTGGATGCCGACGGGCTGGAGATGTACGACGGCTTTCTGCCCAGCCTGGACTACGACGATGTCGATCGCGTGGGCGAGGCGATTCAGGCCGCCGGCTTTGCCATGCCCATGCTGTGTGCCTCGCCCGACTTCGTGCAGCCCTCCGCCGACCAGCGACGTCGGGCCGTCGACGAGCACATCCGCCGTATTCAAGCGGCCCGCCGCCTGGGCGGACCGGGCGTGGTGTGCCGCGTGCTCAGTGGCCAGCGCCGCCCCGATGTGCCCCGCGCCGCGGGTCTGGATTGGGTCGCCGAGTGCCTGCTGGCCCTGTTGCCCGTCGCCCGCGAATACCAGGTCGTCTTGGGCCTGGAGAATCACTACAAGGACGGCCACTGGAAGTATCCGGAATTTGCCCAGAAAGCCGACGTGTTCTGCGAGCTGATCGACCGCATCGACGACCGTCGGAACTTCGGCGTGCAGTACGATCCCTCCAACGCCCTGGTCGCCGGCGACGATCCGGTCGAGCTGCTCAGGCGGGTGGCCGATCGCGTGGTGAGCATGCACGCCAGCGACCGCTATCTGGTGGAAGGCGCCTCGCTGGACGACCTCCGCGACGAAGACGGCAGCATCGGCTACCCCGACCAACTCCGCCACGGGGTCACCGGCGAGGGCCTGAACGACTGGCCGCAAATCTTTGGCATCCTGGCCGGTGTGGGTTATTCAGGCTGGATCAGCATCGAAGACGGCATGAACGGCATGGACGAAATGGCCCGCTCGCTGGCCTTCCTCCGCCAGGGGATCGCCGGGCATTGGAACGAGGCGGCCAAGTAGCCCCCTCGTTCCCGCCGGCTCATCGACCGTTGCGCGAGACTCCGCCTCACTCCGCGTCAGCCGCCCACTCGGGCTTCCAGGGCGCGGGGCCATCGGGCTTGGCGTGCAGAAACTCGGCGTTGACCTCCTGGTACCAGGCGTGCAGCCGCTGGCGGAGATCCGCGACCCGCTGGGGATGGGCCTCGGCCAGATCGTGCTTCTCGCCGATGTCCTCGGCCAGATTGTACAAGTGGACCCGCCCGTCCTCGTACCGCTCGACCAGCTTCCAATCGCCCTGGCGAATCGCCCCGCCCGGAAAACCGCCCTGGTTGCTGTAGTGCGGATAGTGCCAGAACAGCGGGCGATCTCCCAGGCTCTTGCCCTGTTTGAGCAGCGGCACCAGCGAGTCGCCATCGGTCGCGTGGCCGGCCTCGGTCGGGGTGCCGGTCATCTCCAGAATCGTGGGATAGAAGTCGGTACACATCACCGGCTCCTTCGAGACACTGCCAGCAGCGGTCACGCCGGGCCAGCGAATGATCATCGGCTCGCGGATGCCGCCCTCGTAGATCCAGCCCTTGCCCCCACGCAGCGGAAGATTGCTGGTGGGGCTGCCCTCCGAGGTGCTCAAGCCCCCGTTATCCGAGGTGAAGAACACAATCGTGTTGTCGGCCAGATCGAGTTCGTCCAGCCGGGTCAGCACCCGACCGATCGCGTTATCCATGCTCTCGACCATGCCCGCGTAAACGGCATGATTCTGCAGAGTGCGCACCCGCCGGGGCTGGTCGGTGGGCCAGACTTGCTCTTCGGGCGCGAAGGCCGGCTGGTCCTGGATGCCCAGCCGCTGGGCCTTCTCGCGATACTTGGCCACCAGGGCCTCGGGCGCCATCAGCGGGGTATGCACCGAGTAGAAACACAGGTACGCGAAGAACGGCTCGTCCTTGTGGGCCTCCATGAACTGGCAGGTCTCGTCGGCCAGGCGGATGGGCAAGTGCTCGCCGTCGGGGCCGTCTTCCAAACGCGGATTGCCGTAGGGCGAAAAGTACTTCTTGCCGCCGTAGGGCCCGCCGCGATCGTGGCCGCCGCGATTGATGTCGAAGCCGCGATTCTCGGGCCAATACTCGGCATTGGGGCCCAAGTGCCACTTGCCCGCGAAGAAGGTCTTGTAGCCCTTGGTCTTGAGCGCTTGGGCCAGGGTGACTTCCTCCAAGGGCATCCGATTGGAAAGTTCCGCCGGCAGGAAGCGACCGGCCCGATTGCCCGTAAAAAAGTTGGTAGCCTTCACGCGAGTGGGCCATTTGCCGGTGATCAGGCTGTAGCGGGTGGGGCTGCACACCGGATTGGCCACGTATCCGTCGGTGAACCGCAGCCCCGAGGCCGCCAACCGGTCGATATGCGGCGTGTCGTAGAAGCAATCGGGGTTGTTGCACCCCACGTCCATGTAACCCAAGTCGTCCACCAGAATCACCAATACATTTGGCGGGCGGTCCTCCGCGGCCCACGCCACCGCGCCGGCCACGGCCAGCCACGCGGCCCACACCAGGCCCCCACGGGCCATCGTTCCGCGCGCACGCCCGCACCATTTCCAGACTCGGGGGACCAGGGCCATCGACACGTCCTCTCAACAGGAGACAAAGGGTTCATCAGAGGGTGTCAGTATTGGTCGGGCTGCTGCCCAGGTCAAACCTTGCGGATTTCGGTTGGACGCCGGGTGCCATGCCCATGTCGCGCAGCCCACACACCCAGGCCCCTGGCCTGGGCTTTATGAACGACCCCGATGGGGTCGAAAGC
>JBJHDE010000185.1:0-808 GCA_050486385.1 Planctomycetales bacterium
CGCCACTACCGCGTCGATCAACGCACCGACCGTTGCCAGCGCAACCAATCCCGCCGCGCCGCCCGCCGCTGATCCCCCCGCCCTGGTGCTGATGGGCGCTTACGTAGAGCCGGAGGCCGATTTCTCGGTCGCTTTGCCGCATTGGCTATCGGAATGTCCGGCTAAACGGTTTCCATCTGTAGCTGACAAAGCACCCACTCGCACTTGTGCCACTCCAAGGCAGCGGACTCTGTTTGGGAACGGTTGAGTTTGGGGTAGCCGAAAACCACCGAGCCGGCTCTTCCAGGAAGCATGGTTGTTGATTTCCGCAAACGAGCCGGATGCATACTTTTCAGGCAACTTGGCGTCAGCCCGTTGAGGCAAGGGCCAATCAGTTAACGACGCGGACAGGGTTTGTAACAGGGGGGCATCTCTGCTGTCCTTTTCAACCCACCTCCTCCGCAATCGGCAGCAAGTTCGATTACGCTATTGTAGATCGCCTAGTTTCGACCAGCAGATGGGAGAACCGCGGCAAGCAGGCCCTGGAGACTTGCCCGATCCGTGCGAAGTCCGTCTAGTCGGCCACCAAACAGCCGCCGATCAGCCCAGCGATCCGGATGGCGAGGGCCATCAGCCGGAAGACGTGGGAGACGCGCTGGGCTGGCACTCCTGCGGGCACGCGTGCTCAGCGCGGGCTGACAAACGCATCCATCGGTTGGCAGGCGCACCCCATTCACCAAGTTTGGGGAAGGACCACACTTTTGGGTTTCCTTCGACGCTGGCCGGCGACCCGCCCGTGACGTGGTAGGTCGTTGTCCAGGGGCTAAGA
>JBJHDE010000185.1:818-3132 GCA_050486385.1 Planctomycetales bacterium
GCTGTCCAACGGACCACCTCCTTCCTCTGGTCCGGGCAGCGTGCCACACGGTCGGCCGGTCTGCACGCCGGACCTCGCGAGGTGCCCCGTCCCCCGCGGCCGCGGGGCCGCCCACCGAGGACCAGTTCGGTCCTGTGGCGAGCGGCCCCAATGGGCACAAGGATGTTGGCCGGTCACTTGTCGGTCGGGCTATGCGCGCGGGGGTTTAGGACCTGTCCCGCCTGTTGGGCCCCGGCGCAATCAAGTGCCCGGTGATCTTCAACGATCTTCAGCGCGAGGGTGTGCCGCGTGGCGACCCGGAGCATCCAAGGCTCGGGGCTGCTGGCAAGGGCCCTCAACCAGGCCGCGGCCGTCGGTATGAAGCCGCAGTCCTCGACGACGTGGCGTTCAGCGATCAGCTTGATGGGGACCTCGTGGCCGTCGGAGTTGGTCAGCATGTGCCCGAACCGTTCAACAGCCCACTGGACCCCGGCCGCGTGGTGCCGAAGCGCCCGGTGGGTCCAGTCGCCGGTGTACTGCTTGGTCTCGTCAAGCCAGTTGTGGATGTCGATGTAGTCGGCCGGGCGACCGCCCCACCGCGCGACCGACGACTGGGCGTGGTGATAGGGAGTCATCCGTTGCCCCCCTTGGCGTCGCCCTCGGACTTCTCGTCCATGACCACCATTACGAACGTGCGCGGTTCCTCGTAGGTCGGCACGTGGTACCAGCCCTCGTGCGTGACCGTGTTGTTGGCAAGGTCGTAGGTGATGTCATCACCGTAGTCGGCCCCATCGCCGGCCCCGGAATACTCGATGGCCTTCCAGGCCCACTGTTCGACGAGCTGGACGAACGACCTCGGCGTCGTCTCGGGAATGACCGCGACGTTGAGGTAGCCCTCGTCACTGCCACCCGACCATGCAAGGTCGATCCTGATCACACCCAGCCGCCGGGCCTCGTCGTAGAGCCAGCGCGGCAGCGGGGCGTAGCCCTCCGGTGGCGACTCGTCGAAGCCCATCGGCTGGTCGGCCGATCCAGCCTCGGCGGTGTTGGAAACCAAGTCCGAGTTGTTGAGTATCTCCGCGGCGAGCCGGCAGGTGGGCTCGCCGGCCAGGGCCCCGCGGAGGACGAGGTCGAAGGCCGCCTCGTCGTCGGCCAGGAGCGGGACCTCGCCGGGTTGAAGGCCGTTGTCGGCACACGTGTCAGCCGGATCGTCGACCCGCTGGACGCAGAGCTGGCCGTCCCGGTCTGCCAAAAGCCAGCCCTGCCGCAGCGCGGCCAGATGGTGTTCCCGGGTCCAGGCGAGCCGTTTCGATATGTCGGTTTGATCGGTCGTCATGTCTTGCTTGCCAGTTGGAGTTTATGAACACCGCCCGCCGGGGCCACTCGACCTCGGACGTGATGGGCCCGAGGTGGCCCCCGCGGACGAAGGTGCCTTGTTACGGCCGGATGTCTCCCGCGATGAGCCCGGCGACCATCAGGCCGACGAGCGTGGCGAGAAACAGCATCCCGGAGCCCGACAGGCCGCCGATGAGGGCGGCGATGAGCAGGGCTCCGAGGAAGGCACCACCGTTCAACTTGTGACGAGCGGTCATTGGTTTGAAGAAGTCAGGGTGCGGGCGACCCGTCCGTGGATCAACCCTTCAGGGTATCAATCAATGCACTGGCTTCGCGAACCGAGAGTTCGTGCGGTTTGGCAACCGAGAACCGTTCACGAAGCATTGTCGAAATGTCAAGCTTCTGGCGTTTGGCGATCGCATAGATCGCTTTCACTTGAGCGGGCGTGGCGAGCCGATCCCGGCGGGCTCGCTCACCGTTTGATGATTGGCCCGACGATTGGTCGGGAAGTGATGGAGTTGAACTGCACGGGGAGCGTCGATTCAATTCCTCAACGATCGCCTGCCAGCAGGTAGCATAACCGCGAGCCATGCGTTGCTGGATCTCGTCGCGGTGGACTTCACCAGCGGTAGCGTCGAGTTCGATCTCCATCCCGCAGGTGGCCGAGATCTGCTCACCCGACACAGTCCGTGCGACCTTGCCCAGGCTCACGGTGATTTTCAGCGGCATCGGGCCCTCCGACGCCGGTGAATGCGGCGGACCGGCTGCCGGTCGTGTTCATCCCAGTCGATGGCCAACGGTTCACGATCCTGTTCAATCCAGGGATCGTCTCCGCACACGAGTGAAAAACCACGACAGTCAACCGTCTGTAACGATTCGCCAGTGATGGCGGCAATCTCGCGATTGAGTTCATCTTGTGTCATGAGAAGGTTCTCTCCAGGTGAAAAACGAAACAGAAACAAAACGGGCCTGACCACCTCGCGTGCGAGATGACCAGGCC
>JBJHDE010000185.1:3142-9270 GCA_050486385.1 Planctomycetales bacterium
CTACGAACTTCCACATTACGTTTGCGGCGACGCGGTCAGCCGCGTGGCAATCGCCCGCGGAGCTGAAGCCCAGCGAGGTAGTTTCGCCAAGGCCGCGACACGACGCGCTGCCTGGACCGCCGCATTGTCAGAAAGGGGGGCGCTTGTCCCGGGCAAAGCGGCCATCGTGGGCCCGCGGCTGGGCGTGGCTGTGGTGCCTGCCGTGGCTGGTTCCGTTGGCGTGAGTGTGGTTGTCACCAGCCGACACCCCATTGGCGAGGCTCTTGTGAGCACTGCCAGTCAGCCGGGCGACCGACTGCCGGGCCGCACGCTCGTCAACGCCCGAGCGACACAGCACCGAAACGGTCTGCTCGTCGAGCAGCCCGAGCTGAAACCGTAGACTCTGCCGCTGGGCCTCGCTCTTGGCCTGCGACAGCGCCCCGACCAGGGCCCGCTTCTGGGCGTCGATGGCTTCGAGCACCGAATGAAACGCTTGCATCCGCTGTACGACCCGGGCGACTTCGGCCTCCAGTCGCACGCCCTCCGCGGCCGCCGCCATTGAGGTGACGATCGCCGATTTCAGCCCGTTGACGAACTCGTTGACGTGCTGGCCAACAGTGTGGGAATGGTTCTGCATGAGGTGTCCTTGTGAAAGAGTTGTGATGATGACAGAAGTCGTGAACTACTTGGGAAAGTTGTTCCCTTATGGTTGCAGGCTCCGTTGAAACCTGCGCCCACATACATTTTCCTGGGCCCCGAAGGAAGCTTCAGGAAACGTCCGGCGCCTGCGAGGGCGCGGCACACGATTTAACTGGCGGCAGCCGCAACGGCCGTTCGACTCGGTGGCGTGACCACCGCGACCTCGCCGTCCTCGGGGCGATCAACGTCCGGTTCCAGCAGGCCCCAGACATAAGTCATGTGTTCGTTCCGGCAGACGGCCGGACCCCGCCTGCCAGCGATGTCGACCTCGGTGAAGCCAAGCTTGAGGGCCCGCCGCAGGTGTTCACGGTTGGTCGCCGCTTCGACCGCTGGCCCCTCGGTCGTTGAAGCCGGCAGCCGCAAGACCACCGCCTGACCGCCATCGTCCCCACACGCCCGCACGGCGACATGACCGTTCAGTTCGACCGTGACCGCCCGGTTGGCGCTCTTCGCGCCCGGCATTCCGTCGAGGCCTTCACAGAGGAACTCGGCCTCGGTCGGATCGAGCCGCAACCGCGTCGAGTTGGGATTGCCGGCGGCCGGTACGACCAACGAGACGTCTGGGTATCGGCCCTCGGTTTCAAGCTTCGACCAGGTCGTCCAGGCCCCGGCCCGAACCGCGATATGCGAGTCGGTCACGCCGACCCGGGCGTAATCGGCCCCGACGATCTCGGCCGCCGTCCAGAGCTTGGTGCCATGGGCCAGAGAGTCGTCCGACCAACGGAATTCAAAGCCTTCTTGGATGAGAGCCTGGCGGCCATCGGATGCCACCAGCTCACCGTGGTCGCCACGGAACTGGACGCAGTCCAACGCGTACCGCGACGAGCTGGGATCGCACGTCGAGACGGCTTCCTTGAGGGCGGCTGGGAGCCGCGCGTCCGGGAGCGACCAGTATGGAGGCCGATCCGGGCACGGTGTCGTCTCGGCCGACGGTGGTGTGAAAACGCGGTGTTGCGGCACCGGGCCGTGTTGCCAGCGGGCTTCGATCGACCCGTCGGGACGCAACGTCAAGTGGACCGGCTCATCGGTCCGACCGGCACAGGCCACGAGCAACTCGAAGTCGATGGCGAGCTGCGTCTCGGGCGTGTATGTCACATGGCGGTACTCAACGGCCTGCTGCGGGTCGGCCGCCCACAGACACACCGATCGACCGTCGGCCACCAGCCAGAGGCCGGTGCGTTGAAGATGCCGAGCCAGGCCGCCGCGGCGAAGCACCGCCAGGAACGACCGCAGCAGGCGGCGTGGTAACGAGATGGTCATAACTGTAAAACCTCGATCACTGAGAAAGGAATGAATGGATTGCATCGGTCGTGAACGACTACTCGCCTCGACCGAGCCGATGCGCGGCGAGCCACTGTTCTTCCGCGGCGAGTGCCTGGCTACGAAGGGTGAAGGGGCCAAGCATCGGGCCGCCGCTGGGAGCGAGATCGGCCCACCAGCGGCCCTGCTCGTCGGGCTCGACGTGACTGGCCCGGTGGATGGAAAGCGAACCGAATGAAGCCAGGTCCAGCGACTCGTTGTAAAGGCACCGGACCTGACCCCGAGGTGTGATGAAAACTTGCATGGCACGTGTCACCGCGGCTTGCGAATGAGGGCTCGCCGCGGCTTATCGACGAGCAACTCGTCGAGCGACGATTGAATCTGGCCCAGCCCCTGACTCACCACTTGACGCAGGTTCGCGTTGTCACGCAGCGACTGGGGATCGACACCCGCGACAAGCTGCTGGCAGTTGTGAACCAGGCTGTCGAGTTCGTCGCTACTGCGGACGCTGAGATGCTTGAAGCGGTCGAAGAATTCGCGCAGGTTGCCCACAGCCGAATCACGAAACACTTTGGGCTTCCCATCGGCATCACCCGCCAGTCGCTCGGCCAAATGGCTGACCAGCCGGGCGAGTTCATCCGTGAAGGCATGCTCGGCGAGCTGCACGGCTTCATCGAATCGCGATTGCACACGCTGCAACTCGGCCTGATACAACTCGGGCGACAACTCACGCAGAAAGTTCGGCGGCTCAACCGACGGAAAATCCCACTCCACGGCGAACAGGCCACGGAGCGAATCCGGGTAGTCGCCGGGGTTGTAGAGCCGCCCGAGCCGCTCACGGGCGCAAGCCTTCAGTTCATCAAACGTGCGATCGAGCTGGGCGACGGCCTCGCCGAGATCCGCCCGCAACTCGTTCATCTGCTCGTTAAAACGTTCGACGTCGTCCTGGCGGATGAGCCGGACGCCGCTCTCGGGATAGGGCAGCGAGAGGCCACGCCACAGATTCGTGGCCGTGCTCTTGACGCGGGTCACGGCCCGAAACGCGGGATGGCTCGTGTCAAGCAGTCGCTTGCTGGCCGACAGGCTCTTGGCCTCGGCACCGAAGGGCTCGGCGGCCTGCTGCTTCTGTTCGACCGACAGCGACTTCCGGGTGCCGAACCACGTGAACGACAAACGTACGGCGGCCATCGTCGACCGCAAGCGTCGCGCGGCCTGCTGGGTTTGGGTGGAATGGAATGAGTTGGATTGGGTCACGGAATCGAGGGTCATGCTCACAATGAACTCCTTGTCTTGAATCGTGAAGGGACCAAACGAAAACCGCCCCGCCGATCCGGCTCACCCAGGAAGGGGCAAGCGGCTCGACGAGGCGGCGATGACTTGAAATGGATCGCGGTAGAACCGGCGCGTGACAACGCCGATCAGTTATCGGAAGGATCGGGACGCATCACCGGGCGTTTGGAAAAGCCCTTGTTGCCGGCTCGATAGGAATAGACACCGCCGGTCTCGGCCGAGAGACAGCGTCCGCTGGCCCACCCCCGCAGCCGCTCGATGCCCTCGCTGGCGGTGTGCGCCACTGGCACGACATGTTGAGCCGCGTTGACGAGTGAAGTGCCCAGCAGAGCCGCCAGCCGGCAGCACGAGCGGATCTCCGCGCCCGACCATTGTTCATCGACGGGTCGGGGTTGATCGCCATCCAGTCGAAACATCCGGGTGTACATCGACCAGATTTCATCTTTCTGCGGGCGATTCGGCAGGTCGACATACCAGATGCCGTCAAACCGCTCCGAGCGCGCAAACTCCGGCGGCAGCTTGGAGATATCGTTGGCCGTGCAACACACGAACACATCGCTCGTGCGATCATTGAGCCACGTGAGCAAGGTCGAAAACAACCGTGACGAGACACCGCTATCGCCATTGCCGCCACTGGTCGCACCGCAGAGCGCCTTTTCAACCTCGTCGATGAGCGCCACACAGGGTGCCATGGCCTCCAGTTGTTGAATCGCCTGCCGAACACGGGCCTCGGTCTGACCGACGAGCGATCCGTACAGGCTGCCGACATCCAGCATCAGCGTCGGCCGACCGGTCTCGGCCCCCAAACATTTCACAAACTGCGATTTACCGCATCCCGGCGGCGACAGCAGCAGAATCCCTTTGGGCCGCAACTCCGGCTGGTCGACATCCTGCTTGCGAAGCAGCCGCTTGCAGAACCCTTTGAGTGCATCGAGGCCACCGAGATTTACAAACGTCTCGCTGCCGCGGTACAGGGACAGCAGGCCACTCTTCTTGAGCGTCTGGGCTTTGAGTTCCCAGATCGTTCGCGGTTCGATCTGGCCATGCCGCACGATGGCCAAACTGAACGCACTCTCGGATTCGTGACGCGTCAACCCCGCGGCGGCATCGAGGACGTGTTCACGATCGTCACCCTCCGGCAGTTCGCCCGGCTCAGTGGCCACACCGTGGGCGATCTCGGCCAACTGCTCGCGGCTTGGAAGTGGATGCTCAAGGACGACGAACAGTTTTTCAAGCTCGGCCGGCAACTGGACGACCGGGCTGACGATCACCAGAAACGTCCGGTTCTGTTTGCCTTGTGCCACCGCGTGCGCCACCGCCTGCGCCACCTCCGGCGAGCCGAGGAAGCGGTGAAAGTTGAAGGCCAGCAGCAGAGCCGGGGCGTCGGGCGTCGCCAGCGAGGGTAACGCCCGCACCGCGGACAGCGGGTCGCCGGCCTCCCCCGGGCTGTTTGAACCCGACTCTTGCAGGCCACGCGCGACGTCCCAGGTCGCCAACCGCCAGCCCTCGGCGTGGCAGAGGGCGGCAACCTCGCGAAGGGCTTCGTCGTGCTCGTGGCTCTCGACGTACAAGCCGCTGAATGCCGCGGCAACGTGTTCGCGCAGCGAGTGCGTGAGCGACATGGTCGACTCCTTGGAGACAGTGTTTGGAATACGGATCAAGCGGCGGCCGAATGGCGCCGCGAAAGGTCCAGCCCGAGTCGGCGGGGCAGTTCAAGCTTATTACGTAAAAGGACCTGATGGCCGATTCGACCCGGCTGAGAACATGGCGCCTTAGTCGGCGGGACCGCCCTGGTCCTGGCGAACATGATCGGCGATCGACGAGGCGTGGTACTCGGGCGTCAACTGTTCAGCGGTCTTTGTGCCCAGCGCCTCTTCGACAAAACGGCTGGCCTCGCGGCAGTTCGGGCCCGCAAAGCCCTTGGTTTCAACACGGCTCTGGCCGTCGGGCGTGATGAGGATCTCGATGGTTCGCTTCATGCGGCACCTCCCACATCAACCGTGAGCTTGATCGAGCCATCCGCCAGCATCTGCTCGCGGACGGCATGGCCCCGCTTGCGGGCTTGCAGCTTGGCGGCCTCAACCGCGTAGGCCTGCACGAAGCGGCCGAACTCCTTCTCATCCCCCCAGCGGCCATTAAAGTTGTCATAGCGGGCGTGGCCAGCCGCAGTATCGAAGATCGCCGGGTAACGCCAGCCAGGCAAGCGGACGGCAAGCCCAGTCGCCTCGCTATTGAACAGTTTGAACGTACCCTCCTCCGGCGCCGCAAGCCTGAGCCGCTCGCACGCCGCACGCACCGCGACCGGGTCACGGACCTGGGTCTGAATCTCAACGATGTGACTCATGAAAAACCTCCTCGTAGTAGCCAGTAGAAACACGAAAAGCCCCCGCCAGACTGCCAAAACAGCCAAGCAGGGGCTCCGCGGACCGACGCCGACAGCTATCGGCGCCCTCATCGATTATGACACCCATTTGGGCTGATTTTAGCCCTCCCGGTTGTTGTAACTTCAACCCGGCCCCACGGCAAAGCCGCAGGGCAACCTCAGCAATCGTGGCATCAAGGGCAGTGCCGCCGGGTTTCAACCCGGCCCCACGGCAAAGCCGCAGGGCAACAGCAAGACAGCCGAAAGATTGCCAGTTTCAGCCTGTTTCAACCCGGCCCCACGGCAAAGCCGCAGGGCAACCGGGGTCAGTTCCTTGGCGATGTCGGGATTCAGGTCGTTTCAACCCGGCCCCACGGCAAAGCCGCAGGGCAACCACAGGCCAGCGGGCTGGCCATAGTGCCTCTCCCGTTTCAACCCGGCCCCACGGCAAAGCCGCAGGGCAACCTCGATCTCTTCCGGCGAACTGTACCCGACCTCGGTTTCAACCCGGCCCCACGGCAAAGCCGCAGGGCAACAT
>JBJHDE010000186.1:0-9190 GCA_050486385.1 Planctomycetales bacterium
CCACACGCCGTTTTCATCCTGAACGATGTGCTGACGCATGCCGGGCACGATCTTGAGGACGGCGTCGTACAGGTTGGCCTCGTTGTCGTAGGCCTTGGCCGCGAGCGTGGTGATGATGATGGAGATGGGGCGATCGTCATCGCCGTTGTATCGCACGTCGCGGTGGCGTTTCAGGACTTGGATAACCCGCTGCAGTGGGGTGCGGACCTCGTAATCTACAGTGGCGGAAAAGGCATCCGGGGACCACAGGACAGCGGGCTGCTGGCTGGCCGGGCGGATCTTGGTGCCAGTGTGTGGAGCCCTGGTGCTGACGGCGGTGCTCAAAAAGCTGTTTTCGCGCCCGCGGCCCGCGTTCGACCTCGACACGGTCGATGTGGGCTTACTGACCAGCTTTCCCAGCGGACACGCCAGCATGTCGCTGGTGGTCTGGGTCTGGTTGGCCGTGCGGTTGGGCGGCTTCGACCCCAGCCGGCTAGGTCGGGGGTATCTGCTTGGCTTGGCGGTGCTGGCCGCCGGCCTGATCGGCCTGAGCCGCCTGTACCTGGGCGTCCACCATCCCACCGATGTGTTGGCCGGTTGGGCCCTGGGAGCCGCCTGGGTGGCCGGTTGCTGGCTGATCGACGACGCCTTGTTCGGCGGATCGGAGTTGCGCTAGCCGCCCCGCGTCACGTAAGGTGTACCGATTCAGGCATGCACGAGGCTGCTCGATGGCTGCTCAGTACAGCCGATCTTGGCGACCGACAATCAGCTTGAGTCGCTGGACCGCGCCGCCGCGGATGATCTCGAGGTCGGCCTCGCTATCGACCTCGGTCGCGGCCACCTTGAGGCTCAGATCGGCCGGCGAGCGGATCGGCTGGCCGTTCCAAGCGACGATCACATCGTCGGCTTGCAGGCCCACCAGACCGGCTGGGGCGGTTGGGTCGACCCACCTCACTACGGCGCCCGAGCCATCGGCCAGGCCCAGCCGTTCGACGACATCCGGCGTGGCCGCCACCAGCCGCACGCCCAGGTAGCCCCGCTCCACGTGGCCGGTGGCAATCAATCGATCGCAAATATGGCGGGCGATGCCGCTGGGGATTGCAAAGCTGACGCCGCGGAACTGCTCGCCGACAATCGCGGTGTTGATGCCCACGACCTGGCCTTCGACGTTGACCAGCGGCCCGCCCGAGTTGCCGGGATTGACGGCCGCGTCGGTCTGCAGAAAGTCCTGGTAATTGCCGCCGGCCAGCACGTTTTGCCGGCTCTTGGCGCTCACGATGCCGGCCGTCACGCTGCGATCCAGTCCAAACGGGCTGCCCAGGGCCAGCACCCAATCGCCCACTTGCAGTTGCTCGCTGTCGCCCCATTCAATGGGCCGCAGATGATTGATGGGCAGCATGCCCGGCGGTTCAAGCCGCAACACGGCCAGATCGGTCGCCGCGTCCATACCCACGATGCGGCCAGTAAACCGCTGGCCATCCGGCAGCTTGATGGCAATCGAGTCGGCCTGATCGACCACATGCTTGCTGGTCAGCACATGGCCAGAGTTGTCCACCAGCACGCCGCTGCCTTCGCCGCGATCGCCCGGACCAAAGTTGGCCTGGTCGCCGCGATCCCCGCGTTCGCCAGGGCGCAGCACGGTTTCGATATGCACCACGCTGGGTCCAACCCGTTGTGCGATGAGGCGAAACCGGTGCTCGGCCTCGGACATTTCGCGGAGAACCCGGCCGGCGACATCGGCCTCGGCTTCCAATCGGCCGCGGACCAGCGAATACTGAATCTGCTGCACCATGTAGGGCACAACAAACACCGTGCTCATCAACAGCAGCACGTAGATAAAGACATATCCGAAATGTCGGCCCCGCGACGACTCTGCCATCGGGCACCTCGGTAGAATGCAGGTGACCCCAGGAGCCGCAACCGGACGAGGTGTCGGTGGCGTGGGCCTGAGCCACTCTCGGAGCAGGCTCTCCGACGGAGCCTTACAATCTAGGGTAGCGATTCCCAACCCGGGAGCAACTATGAACTTCCAGACGATTGGTTCGCGAGCCGCATTTGGGGTGGCTTTGGCCCTTCTGGCCGGCACAAGCCGCCTGGACGCCCAGGCCCCCGCCATCGAGCAGGCCCGCCGCGACGCCCGCATGGTGCTGGACAATGCCCAACGGGCCAACGACGAGATGCAAAACCACGCCCGGGATTTGCTGAGGTTGGTCGATCACCGCCCCTGGCGGTACACCCAACCCGACGGGAATGAACGCACCTACCACGGGGCCTTCGCTGGGGTGTTTGAACGCGACGGCGAACCCCACCTGCGCTGGACCACCTCGCGGAGTGTCCCCCTGGCCTGGCTCGGCGAAGAGGATCTCTACCTGATCGACACGATCCACCGGTTGATGGATCTGGTGGCCGAACACCGCAAGAATATCGAGGACCCGGCTTTTCTGGGTGGATTCGACGCCACCGAGGTCGCCCTGGTCCGCGTGCGGCTGCCGACGGTGGTCACCGTCCGTCGCGAAGGCCGCCGCGTGCCGATTCCGCTCCGAGCCGGACAGATTCTGCAAGTCACCGGCGAGAGCGAACGGGCGTTGCGGATTCAACTTGACGACGGCACCGCGGCCGAAATCGCCCATGCTGCCGTCGAGCCGGTCGAAGCCGCCCAGATCGAGCAATTGCCCGCCGGTGACGGTCCGCCGGCGGTCGCCGGCCCCGGTGCGGGGCCATTGGCGATTGAGGTGCCGCCGCCGATGGCCGGACGACCCGGCATCGACTTTCCGCGGATCGACGCCCAGATCTCGTTCGACAACCTGGGACTCACTCACCCACGCTTCGACGTGGTGCCCTTTGGTGGGGCGGCCTGGCAGACCGGAATTCGCCCCGGCGACTGGCTGATCAGCGTCAACGGCTTCGAAGTCGGCGACGACGCCGAGTACCGGCAAGCGGCCACCGCCGGTGGCGGACGCCTGCGGTTGGTGGTTGCCAATGGCATCAGCGGACGCACCTTCGTGGCCGAATTCGGCAGCCTGCGGGCGGAGTGAACCCACCGGCGTTTGCGCCGGGATTTGGGCCCCTGCCCCTCGCAGATGGACTGGCCATCATCGGGAGCGGAGCCGTTTCACGAGGCAGGCGAGAATAAAAAAGCCCATGGCGTCGCGGTTGGTCAATCCGCAACGCCACGGGCTTTCAGTCGTGCGGCGGACGGTTCACTCGTCGCCCAGCCGCTTGATCCGCAGGTTGCGGAAGTGGACCTCGTCGTTGTGGCCCATGAAGCCAATGTGGCCACTGTCACGCAATACGCCAGGGTGCGCTTGCCCGTCGAGCGTGCCGCCTTGGGCCGCCTCGCGGACGTCGGCATCCACAATGGTCTCGCCATTGAGGACAATCTGAATCTGCGGCCCCTTGGCAATGATCTCCTGGCTGTTCCACTCGCCGACGGGCTTGAGGTGCCCCTGTTTGGCGGCCACCACGCCATACACCGACCCGTGGAATTGCCACTCCTTCAAGTTGCGATACTTCGGGTGCGTGTCGTCCAACACCTGAATTTCCATGCCAGCAAACGCGGGATTGCCCTGCCGAGGAGAGCGAATCGCGATGCCGTTGTTGGCCCCCGGGGTCAGCTTGAACTCGAACTTGAGGTGGAAGTCGGCGAACTCCTCCTCGTGAAACAACGTTCCCCCGTGACCGGGTTTGCACATGATCGCCCCGTCCTGGACCGCATAGCCATTGACGGCACCGATCCAACCGGAGAGGTCTTCTCCGTTGAACAGGCTTTTGAACCCGTCGTCGGCCGCATCTTCGGCCGCTAACGAGTGCATCAGACAACTGGCCACCAGCACGGCGGGAATCAACCACAGGTTTCGCAACATCGTTGGCGCCTCGGTGTTCTCGGACTCGCGGGGAAGTCGCACACTTCCCGCTTCCGTCCCAGAATACGCCGCGCCCCGTGCGAAACAAGCCGCCGGTGCTGATTCAGTCAGCACCCGATCAGCCCACGGCCACAAAGCGATCTAACGCCATGTCGTAGCGGGTGAAGGTGTGACTCTCGACCATGTAGAACACGCCGAACACCGCAATGTCGCCACGGTCCAGGCCATCAGAGACCGTCGGCAGCGTCTTGAGCGCGGCCAACTG
Source organism: Planctomycetales bacterium (assembly GCA_050486385.1). GTDB lineage: Bacteria > Planctomycetota > Planctomycetia > Pirellulales > Pb10988 > JBJHDE01. The sequence continues at coordinate 4,108 of JBJHDE010000186.1, forward strand.
GCGAAGCAACTCGCTCCGGGCGGCATCGTTCTGCGCTTGTCGGCGGCGAACCCGCTCGACAATGCTGACCATGCCGCTGCCGTTGCTGCTTTCCCAGTCGTTGACCTGGCACGACGGAGCGCTGCAGCCCGAGTGGCCGCAGAGCACGATCTCGTCGACGCCCAACCGCTGAATGAACGTGTACAGGAAAGTCCGCTTGCCGCTGTTCTCAGGTTCCGGCGCCAACCAGTCGAGACTGGGACGCCGCATGATGTGGACCTCGCCCAGCCGCTGGATCCTCTCAATGGCGGGATCCATCACGGGATCGGTGCAAGTGATCCACAAACTCCGGGGCGACACCCCGCGGCCATACAATTCGCCGGAAAATCTCAGTCCATCGGGGGGGCAGGTGCCCTCATGGAATCTGGATTCGCTCACAGAACCACTCCTCGGAATTACGGAAGATCGAATGGATCGGTCGCCGGAATCAAAGGCTCTTCTTGGCAAATCGCATCAGGCAGGAACGACAAAGGGCGTGACTTACTGTCCCAGCAACTCAAAAACACGACAACGCAGGCAAATGACCCAGCCACCCAAAGGGCGATGCACCATCCTCGCGAGGAGCATCGGGGAATGCCTCGCGAGAAAATTGGGCCTCAGAAGTTTGATGGCAACTCATCGGAACGGTCCCAGTAAAACCACTCCAACCAGCCTCGCAACAACACACGAGCAGAACCTACGCCATCTCTCGTTGGTGGACATGTCGAGGTTGCTTGACCCGAGTTTGGTCGATCCGCTAAGCGGTCGACCGCATCGAGCCCAGGCCCCTGCCAATGGCTTGCTGGTGAAGGTCACCGGCCAGCCATTGGACTGCCCTCATATCCCTAACGCGATTAGCTTGTCGCGAACTATAAAGCACGACACTCATTTCGTCAAACTTTTGTCGGGCATAATTTGTCCCACCCATCAACAAAAACTTTGAAGAGGCGAAAGCACCCCCCGTGGGAACCATCCTCCGGCCAACTGTCTGGTGTAATCCCGCCAACAACTCCCTAGCCCAGGGCACATTAACGGCAGAATCCACAACCGTGGTGCAAACTGACCACCGAACCGAGGCCCTGAGATGACTCGCCCCTGGATGTGTCTGGCCGTCGTGCTGACCCTGGCCGCGCCGCTGGCCGCCCAGCCCGTGACCAACGACAAGCAGGAAGTCGCGCGGCTGCGTGCCTTGCTCGAACAGACCCAGGCCCAGCTCGAACAGCTTGAACGACGCAACGCGGTTGACCCCCGCGGCGGCCGACAGTTGGGCGGGACGCGGGCGGGTGTTCGCCAACCCGATGCGATTGTCCGCTACTACGATCTGAGCGATTTGTTCACCGTTGCCCCCTCGTACCCGGCGATCTGGTCGCCCCCGCCAGGCACCACCGAGGGCCAGCCCGTTTTCTCCAACGGACCGGCTGGTCCGCGCGGTGGCGGCGGCATGGGCGGCATGTTCAATGTGCCGCGCGAGACATTGGGCAAGCTGCCCGATCCGGTGTTGCCACAACTGGGCGGCGGGGTGGTCGAGGGTGCCACCAGCAGCATCGACCAGTTGATTGAGGTCATCCAATCCAGCATCGCCATGGATCGCTGGGCCGATGTTGGGGGAGATTACTCGATCAATCGGCTGGGGACGAGTTTGCTGATCAACGCCGACGAAGACACCCACAATCAGGTGGAGAAGCTGCTCGATTTGCTGCGGGTCAAATGGGGCACGCTGCGGACGATCACCGTCGAGGCTTGGTGGCTGTGGCTGGACGATGCCGAACTCAACGGCTTGCTGGCCGCCCCGGCGGAGGCCACCGCGGTGGGCACCGTCGATGCCGAGGCCTGGCAACAGCGTCTGGCCGCCGCCGCCCAGCAGGAGAACGCCCGAGGCGGCTTTCGCGCTCGGCTGACATGTTACAACAGCCAGACCGTTCATGCCTTTGTGGGTGGTCAGCGATTGGCCGTGCTGGGGATTGAGCCGATCCTGGTCAACGAGGAGGGCGAGAATCCCGCCGGGACGGTGGCCTATCAGCCCCAGATCGCCGCCGTGCAAGACGGCGCGGTGCTGCAAGTGACGCCCATGACCAACGCCAGCGGCAAGATTGTGGTGCTGGACCTGCGGAGCCTGATCATCGAGACCCTGCCCGAGGCCCCACGTCCGGCCGAAGCCAACGAGGTACAAGCCGCCCCCGGCGAGGTTGGCCAAATCGTGGCTGTGGTCGAACGGCCCCAGCAATCGAGCTACCGCCTGTCGACCACGCTGCGGGTGCCGATCGATTCGATCGTGTTGGCCGGAGGGATGACCACCAGCTTACGGCCGGCCGCCGACGAGAAGGCACTGTACCTGTTTGTGCGGACGCAGGTCCGCGAACTCCGCGACGACACGCCCCAGGGCGAGCCCGTGGCGGCCGAACCCGTCAACGAGGCCCAAGACGAGTGAACCCGGTCCGGGCCGCAGTGGGAAAGCCCCACCCCTCTGGGTAAAACCAGCTATCCAGAGGAATGGGCCGCGCCGCGCATTCCGTCGATGACAGACGGGGAGTTGGCGACTAAACTCGTTCTTAGGAGATGAGGACCTGCATCCCCTTAGGTGGTGAGTATGAACCTTGGCTTGCCGCGCCGCAAAGTGGTGTTGGAGGTTCGGTATCCACCACGGCTGGCCTTCTACACGGCCATGGACAGCCTAGGACAGCAGCTTCTGGACAAGTTTCCGAAATGGGTTCGGACACCGCAGACGCTGGAGCTGCTTGATCCTGACAGGCACCGACGCCTGTTTCTGAGCCATAGCCGCTGTTTCTACGACGCCGATGCGGCGGATCAACCCGGCGAGGTCGACTTTGCGGCTCAGATCCTTGGGCAAGTGCTGGATGTCATCGCCCCCGAACGACTGGAGCGCGTTGGACTGAGGCAATTTTTTGTAGCTGACCTCGACAAGTCCTTCGAGTTAATGGTCGACGAGTTGAACGGCCGGTTCCTTTCGGGGCGAAACACCCTGCTCGCAATTGCCGGCGACGAGATGACCGACCTCAGCCTGCTGGCTGACTTTGAGACGGAATCGGGGCTGAAATACCACCTGCGGCTCGGCCCGATGGTACCGGACCAATTCTTCGAGATCGTTCCGCACGAGACCAGGCTATTCGCGCCGACACGTGACAACCGGCAAACATGGCTGGCATACCGGGAAAGTTTCCCCGAGGCCTTTCTGTTCATCGATCTGGACTACTACCGAGAAGACTGCTCCGTGGGGACTTTGAAGGAGTTCCTTCGCGAATCGCGCCAACACGCCAAGGGGCTTGTGCATCGGCTTGTCGACTCTTGCAAGTAGGAGCAACCGCATGGCCACCCGTGTGGACCTTCCGACGGCACCAACCACAAGCATGAGCCGCCCCACCGAGGGCCGCGCAACATCTTCCGCGACCGGCCTGAGCGGACGCGAAGAGATGGCGTTCTCGTCGGCGGCCCTGCGATTCTCGCTTGGGTCGACGGTCCCGAGTTCCGCCGATGAGGACGCTGACGATCCAAACGTCAAAAATCAGGCCGACGAGCCTGACGGACGTGAAGTCGCCCGATCGCAGGATCAGACGGCTGGGGTCGATGCCAATGCGGCCCGGATCAGGTCGCGGCTGGCCCGGCGATTGCTGAAGCTGAGCCGAGCTTTGCAACAGGAGATGGGCACGGTCGCGGCGGCCGTGCAGATGGAACTGCTCAAGCGCGAATTGAGCCGCTGCTATGAGCAGCTCCGGGGACAAAGCGAGCAAGGGTTCCTCTCTCTGGTCGCGCTCTACGAAGGTGCCCTCGCCCAGCGGAAGTGGAACACGATTGACGACCGCCTGCTCACCATCGTCGGTTCGGCCCTGGAGGTTGCGTATCGAAAGAAGCGTTTCCCGTTTGCGGTCGTCGACGAGGCCCGTGAGAAGCTGGCTGAGGCGATGATTCCAACTGGCCCCATGATTGATCTTGAAGCTCTTGACTGGGATGACCTCGCTGATGACGAAGAGGGAGAGGATTTTCCTTGAAACCAGTGGCGTCGTCTATCACCGCCATGGTCACTCGACTATGCGGCGCGAGGTCCTGGACGCCTCGCTGTCCGTCGCCGCGTCCGTCGCCGCGTCCGTCGTCCCGTCGCTCGACCCCGGCACCGGGTCGTCCTCGGAGCCCGACGCCGCGTCGTCGTCGGAGCCCGACGCCGCGTCGTCGTCGTCGGAGCCCGCTTCCGCGGCGGCGGGCAGCTCCGGCTCGAGGTCCAGGGTGGTCGGCACGGTGATCACGAGCGCCACCGCGACCAGCCCGGCGGTCACGACGCCGCCGGTCGCGTAGGTGGCGCGGAACCGCGGCGTGAACCAGTTGATGCGTCGCAGCGGATCCTCGACGAGCCGGAAGGTGGTCCACGCGAGCAGGAACGTCAGCGCCACCATCGCCACGCGCATCGGGGTGGAGGCGGGGCCGCCGGGTACGGCGCCGGCCAGCACGAACAGCGGCCAGTGCCACAGGTACAGCGCGTAGGAGCGCTTGCCCACCGCCTGCAGCGGCGAGATCGAGAGCGCCCGTTGCACCGCCCCGGTCGTGACCCCGGAGACGAGCAGCAGGACGGTCCCCGTCACGGGGACGAGCGCCGCGACGCCCGGGAACGCCGTGGCCGCATCGAAGGCGACGACCGACCCGAGCACCAGCGCCCCACCGACGATCCCGGCGGTCGTGGCCAGGCGCGGGCTCGGCGAGGGCAGGCGTCGTAGCACCAGCACGAGCACCCCGCCGATCGCCATCTCCCAGGCCCGGGCCGGCAGCAGGAAGTAGGCGTAGGGCTGCGTCGTGCGTGTCCAGGCGATCCCGATCGCCAGCGACACCACGGTCACGAGGATCGCCGTGAGCAGCAGCGGACGGAGCAGGGGCCGGCCGGCGCGGCGCGCTCGAGCGGTCACCGCCAGCAGCAGCAACGGCCACAGCAGGTAGAACTGCTCCTCGAGCGCCAGCGACCAGTAGTGCTGCAGGACCGACGGCTCGGCGTGCGACTGGAGGTAGTCGGTACCGCTCAGTGCCAGCTGGATGTTGGCGCCGTAGGCGGCGGTCGCCACGGCGT